>JALZLY010000096.1 GCA_030858465.1 Deinococcota bacterium | reverse complement strand
GCGCCCGGCCGCCTCGGCGACTCGCCGCTCATCGGCGCGGGCACCTGGGCGGACGCTCGCGTCGCCCTGTCCTGCACCGGCCACGGCGAGTCCTTTATCCGCGGCGTCAGCGCCCGGCAGTTGGCCTGGCTGCTCGAGAGCGGTTGGAGTCTTAGCGACGCCACCGCGCGCGTGCTTGAGGAGGTGCAAGGCTTTGGCGGCGACGGCGGCCTCATCGCCGTGACGGCCGAGGGCAGGCTCTGCGCCGCCTACAACGCCCCGAGCATGGCCTATGCCTGGCGCCGCGAGAGCGGCGGGGACGCGCGGGTAGGCCTCGAGCCGGGGGTTCACGTCCTCTGATGGCCTGCTCAGCAGAGGCCGGCGGTTTCATCCGGCCCGCGCGCGCCGGCGACGCCGCGGCCATCGCCCGCATCCTGCGCGGCGACGCTTGCCCACATGTTCTCAGCGAAACGCCCGAACGCACGAGGGCACGCGTCAGAGAGGGCTTGCTGTTTTGCGGCCGGGACGAGGGCCACACCGTTTTCGTCGCCGAGAACGGCAAAGGACGAGCGGCCGGCTTCGTTGCCGTCGCCTGGACCCGCAACCTCCGCTTCGGCATCTACGGCCTCGTCTCGGAGCTGTTCGTGCACTCGCGCTGGCGGGGCCAGGGGCTCGGCAGCCGGCTGCTGGACGCCGTCAAGGCCGAGGCAAGGCGGCGGGGCTGCCAGCGCCTCCTCTATAGCAAGGACGGCGACCCGCAGCGGCGCGGCTTCTACGCCAAACGCTTTGGGCGGGAGCGCGGCGACGCCGCCTTCTTCGTATTCCACCTGAACCTGGAGGGCGACCCACTGCCCCCGGGCGCCCTTCACCCTGAAAGGTAGCGCGTCGTCGGCAACACCGCCCAAGGTCACCGTGGACTCGGCGGTGGGCGCGGGCGATTCGATGCTGGCGGGGGCGCTTCTAGCTCGCGCCGAGGGCGCCGACTGGAGCGAGGCCCTGCGCCTGGCCGTCGCCTGCGGCACCGCCACCGCCAAGACGCCGGGCACCGAACTCTGCTATCCCGAGACCATCAGCAGCATCCTGCCCCAGGTCAGGCTCGAGCCCTTGAGCGCGCGATGATCCGGCTCTACGCGTGCCCGGCTGCGGCCCCTGCGAGGTCGCCAAGCTGTGGCTGCGGCAGCACGGCTTCGAGTTCGCGGACCTAAGGCTCGAGCGACCGCAAAGCGCCCGTTGGCCGAGCTCCTCAGCCCGGCGTCACCTTCCGGCGCCGAACTCGCGGCGGCACTCGAGCGCCCTTCGTCCACACCTTTAGCTCAAGAACGCAAACCCGAATCAGCCTGAACTGACGATCCTCTGGGCGAGCGCCCGGCCTTGGGCCGCGGCCTCCTCGTAGGTGAGGTAGCCCGAGGCGCAGACGCCCGCGGCGTAGAGCCCGGCCAGGCGCGGCAGGCGGAAGGCCTCACCGTCCCACTCGGCGAGCGCGAAGCGGCGGCAGTCCACCCGGTAGGGCAGGCTGCCGTCGTCGAAGGCGGCCTCGAGCCGCTCGTCCTCGAAGGCGAAGCCGCGCGCGACCAGGTCGTCGTAGAGGTCATCGTAGGCCATCTCGCTGAGCCGCCCCGCCGCCTCGGTGAGCGTGCCGATGCTGAGCCGCGCCCGCAGAAAGCTGCCGACGCAGAGCGCGACTCGAGCCCCGAGGCGGTCTACGCCCTCCCAGGTGTTCACGCCGCGCGCCTCGCTCTCGCCGATGAGGGCGCTCACGTTGGACTGCAGGAGATGGAGGTTGGGGCAGTGCTCGAGCGCGTACTTGGCGCGTCGGTGAAAGCCCCAGGTCGTCACGTAGCCACCGCTGTAGCTATCGTTGTAGCTATCGTTGTAGCTATCCCCGGCCCCTCGCGCCTCCTGAGCGTGGAGCTCGGCCATCAGGGTGCCGGAGGGCGGCCTGAGCACCACCCCGTCGCCCAAGAGGTTGTAGACCGTGTCCATGCTGGTGGTCACGAGCAGGGTGTCGAGGCCGCCCCTGGCCGCGGCCCAGGCGAGTTCCGAACCGCTGACGCCCGCGCCCACCACGACGAGGTCATAGCTACGCTGAAGCGTGTGACCGCGCGAGGTGCTCGTCGTCACGGGCTCAGTCACGAGCTCAGTCGCTAAAGCCGTCCAGACAGGGAAAGGGCTGGCGCCTACCCGGCGCCCGCAGCAGATAGTGCTCGCCGCCCTTGCCGCGCTGGTAGATGAGCACGCCGCGGCGGTCGCTCAAGAAGCCCACCGCCTGGGGCGCGTCGACCACCACGCGCAGGTGCATCGGCAGGCTGGTGCTCAGGTGGCCGAACTCGTAGCGGTCGCCGCCCCCTAAGCGGTAGCCGAAAAAGATCTCGCCGTCTCTGCCGCTGCCGTAGATGCAGTTCAAGGAGAGTGCCTCAGCCGAACGGTAATAGGCCGTGGCCTCCCAGACCGCCGCTCGCGCCTCGGCCTCGGCGACCCGCTCCAAGGTCGCCGTGCCGAGGTCGCCGTAAAAGGCCGCCGGAAAGTTTTTCGCCTGGGCGTAGAAACCGCGCTCGCCCACCACCAGGTCCATCACGCTGTTGTTGTAGGACTCGCCGTCCACCGCGTCCTTGACGTAGTCGATGGCCAGCGCGTAGCGCCGGTCGTGAAGCGCCTCGAACTCATCCCAATCGGGATCGATCAGGCTGATATCGGTATTGACCTCAAAAGCTTGTCGCGTCATCTCACCCGTTCTTTCGACGATGATCGCCGTACTGGTCGCCGTACTGGTCGCGGTATTGACTCACGGTGTTGATCACCGTGCTGACCACGGTGCTGACCACGGTGCCGACCCAGCCTGGACTCAGGTCTTATCGTCGATGAGTCTACTCCTTGTCGTGATCATAAACTCGTGAAGAGCGCCGCATTGCAAGAGGCGTCACAAGCTCGAGTGGGGTTTCTCACCCACGTGCAGGGCCGAAATGCCAAAGCTCTGCAGCCTATAGCGCACCCCGGTAAACCCCGCCGACTGCATCAGCGAAGCGAGGCACCGCGGCTCGGGAAAGGCCAGGACCGAGTCGGGCAGGTAGCGGTAGGCGCTCTGCCGGCCCGAAATCAGCCCGCCCAGGAGCGGTAGCACGCGCAGGAAGTAGAGGCGGAAGAGCCTGCCGAAGACGCCCTGCGGCGGCGGCGGAAACTCGAGCACCACCAGCCTGCCGCCGGGCTTTAGGACCCGGAAGAATTCGCGGAGGCCGGCCTGGTAGTCGGCGAAGTTTCTGAGCCCGTAGGCAATGCTCAGCGCGTCAAAGGAGGCGTCTTCGTAAGGCAGCGCGAGACCGTCCCCCCGCTCGAGCGCCACCTCCAGGCCTTGGTCGCGCGCCTTGCGGCGGCCGATGTCGAGCATCGCTTCCACGAAGTCCACGCCGATCACCTCAGCCTCCGGCCGGTAGCGCTTGTGGGCGAGCGCCAGGTCGGCCGTGCCCGTGGCCACGTCGAGCACGCGCAGCCTACCCTCTGCGGCCCTGCCGGTGAGTCCATGAAAGAGCGCGCGGGTCGCCTCGTCGCGCCAGC
>JALZLY010000095.1 GCA_030858465.1 Deinococcota bacterium | reverse complement strand
TCCTCGAGCGTCTCGAGGGTAGCGATCAGCTCGCTGTAGCGCTCGGCGCTCAGGAGGACGGCCACCGGCCGGCCGTGGCGGGTGATCACCACCTCGGCGGCCTCAGGCGCGGCGAGGCCGCCCACGATCTCGGCAAAGTTCGCACGTGCTTCGGCCGCGCTGACCGTCTTGGGCAGAGCTTTGATCATGTGGGCATTGTACAGGAGTTTGTACATTTTGGGAAGGTTTGTGGTCCGTGAGGAAGCTCGAGACCTGCCAAGGCGGCAAGCTTTCACGGTAGACTGTCTGATGTGCGCTCAGGTCTTACCGGTCACCGCACCCTCCTGCGTCCGCTCGGGGGCGACGGGAACGTCACCCTCGAGCACGTCACCTCCAGTGCCGCGGAGTTCTTGTGATCCTCCTGCTCGTCCTGCTCACGCTCGTCCTGGCGGTGCTCCTCTTGCGGTTGCCCGTCTGGTTGAGCCGGCTGGGCCTGGGTCTGGGTCTGGTCCTGGCGCTTGCTGCGGCGGCTCTGGGCGGTGTGGAGCGCGCCGCGGGCGTGCTCATCAGCGCCGCCTTGATGGCTACTCTCCTCGCGCCTTGGAGCAGCCGCGCATGGCGGGATTCCCGGGATTCCAAAGTGGCGCCCCGGCGGGGAAGGACCCCCGGCGCGGGCGAAGCGCCCGGGGAAGACTACATCCCCGGCTACGAGCTGCTCGACAAGGTGGGCTCGGGCGGTATGGCCAGCGTCTACCGCGCACGGCGCAAGAAGGACGGCGAGGTCGTCGCGCTGAAGATCCCCATGGAGCAGTACCTGAGCGACAGCAAGTTCATCCGCCGCTTTCACCGTGAGGCCGAGGTCGCTCAGCGCTTGGACCACGACAACATCGTGCGCACCTTGGAGCACGGCAAGGCCGGCGACCGCCACTTCATGGTGATGGAGTTCGTCGACGGGCGCAGCCTGGAGGCCTCCATCGACGCCGACGAGCTGACGGTGGCGCTCAGCCTCGAGATCATGAAGCGGGTGGTGATCGCGCTGCAGCACATCCACGGCGCGGGCATCATCCACAGGGACATCAAGCCTGCCAACGTCATGATCCTAAAGGGCGCGATCGGGGAGAACGAGGGCGGCGAGCCGCGGCTCGATCCGAACGGCGTCAAGCTGATGGACTTCGGCATCGCCGGGGGCAAGGTGACCTCGCGCCTCACCATGAGCGGCGCGCGCGTGGGCACGCCCGTCTACATGTCGCCCGAGCAGGCGCGTGGGCTCAGGACCAACTTCGACAGCGACGTCTACAGCCTCGGCCTGGTCTTCTACGAGATGCTCACCGGCCAGACGGCCTTTAGGGGCTCCTACGAGGCCATCGTCCACCAGCAGATCTTCCAGACGCCGGCGCCGCCCCGGCAACTGAACCTCCAGGTGCCCAAGGCCGTGGACGCCCTGGTCATGCAGATGATCGCCAAGGAAGCCGAGAACCGGCCGGGCTTGGGGGAGGTGTTGGCGAGCCTGTGCCGGCCCGACCTGAAGGAGGAGCAAGGGGCCGACATGGCGAGCCGCCTGCTGGTCACCGTGAGCGCGCGCCAGGGCGTCCTGCGCGTCTTCGACACCAGCGGCAACCTGCACACCTCCGTGGCTGACATCGGCGTGGCCAAGGACAACTTTTCGGCCGCGCCCGTGGCCTTGGCCGCCGATGGGCGTGGCTCCCTCTACGCGGCCATCTTCGATTACCGGGTGGGCAGCGCTCAGCAGGAGATGATCCACAAGCTGGACGCCGCCGGCACCAAGGTCTCGAGCTTCGGTCCCTACGGCCCGGGCGAGGCCGAGCTGCTCCATCCCATCTCGCTCGCGGTCGGTTCCGGGGAGCGCATCTACGTCCTCGACCTTGGGAGGCACCGGGTGCAGGCTTACAGCGCCGGCGGCGGCTTCATCGGCGGCTTTGGCGGCAAGGGGTCGGGCCGCGGCCTCCTGAACGACCCCAAGGTGGTGGTCGCGGGCCCGGACGGCTCGCTTTACGTCCTCGACTACGGCAACAAGCAGGTGCAGCACTTCAGCGAGGGCGGCAGCTACCTGTCGCGCTGGGCCTTTAAGCTGGCTGGCGGCCAGGGCGGCATGCGCCTGCTCGACGGCCTCACCGTCGACGGCCGCGGCAACCTCTATATCAGCGACGCCAGCGCGCGTAAGATCCGCAGGATAGACCCCGACGGCAAGCTCGGCGTCAGCTATTCGGTCAACCTGCTGCGAGGCGAGGCGGCGGATTCGCTTCTCGACCTGGGTGTCGACGACGCTGGCTACCTCTACGCCGCACGCCGCGGTGGCCACCTGATTCGCAAGTACGATCCCGGCGGTCGCCTCCTCGCCACCTTTGAAACCTACGCGCCCACCTTGCAGATGCTGGTCGAGGTCAGGCATTGAGGCCAGGCACATTGAGGTCAGGCACATTGAGGGCAGGCGTTAGGTTCTGTTGACATTGCAGCTTCATTAGTTTCTTGACACTCCCACAGCTAAAGCGCGTAAAACGGAATACCGTGAAACGGTTTAGCTGGTGCATACATCGGTGCAAAAGAAACGTATCAAGCTTAGGGAAAATGGTGCTAGAATAGCGTATGAGAACAACCGTGACGCTTGGTGATGAGATGATGCGAGAACTACTCGACGCTACCGGGACTGACAACATGACGCAAGCAGTCTATACGGCAGTAGCTGAGTTTTTGAGAAGGCGTCGGCTCGAGCGTCTCAGAGCCCTCAGGGGCAAGGTAGATATTCTCTCCAACGACGAGATCGAGGCGGCCGAACTACGCGAGCTGGAAGCCGTGCTTGAGTAACCTCCGTCTGATCGACACCAGTGCCTGGATCGACTTCTTCCAGAATCGGCAGCCCGTGGCAAACGTGGTCGACGCGGCCCTAGCCGATGGGAGCGCCGCGATTTGCGGCATGGTTGAACTCGAGGTGCGGCAAGGGCTACGGCGTGGTGAAGAGGACGTGCTCTTGCTCCTGCAATCGACCGTGCGGTTAGAGACCGGTGAAGAAGACTTTGCGCGGACGGGTGACACCTTGGCGGACCTGAGACGTAAGGGAATCACTCTGCCCGCAACCGACGGCTTGATTGCACAGATAGCTCTCAAATACCAGGTTCCCCTGCTCGAAAACGACAAGCACTTTGGCAGTATCGAGGGATTAAACCAAGTACCCTGGCGCGCCTCATGAGTGACTGGCTCGAGCCCGGCGACTACCGGCTGCGGGCGGTGCCCTATAGTGGAAGGTGACGCAAGTCGTGACGGTTGCCAAGCAAATAGGTGGGGGTAGTGACGACTCCGGGAGCACCGGCTGAAGGTGGTAGCGGCGAGAAGGCGAAGACCCGTTGAACCTGGCGTGGGTGCTAGTAGTCAGTCAAGGCGAAAATGATGGGTTGTCCCTGCGGGGTGCTGCGCGAACATTGCGAGCGAAGCGAAGCAATCTCTGGTGAAGAGCGAGGCGTGAGATTGCCGCGTTGCTTCGCACGACTTCGCCCCTTCGGGAAGCTGCGCGAATCCTGCGGAGTGCTTCGCGAAACCCGCTTCGCTCCACCCTTCCTGCGGAGTGCTGCGCGAATCGGGATACTTCGTGAACGCAACGACCCATCAAAAGAAGGCTGACGGACCACTAGGTTGTGGTGACCTTTCACAGATGCCACGTCGAGATTCTACTTCTACGACG
>JALZLY010000094.1 GCA_030858465.1 Deinococcota bacterium | reverse complement strand
GAGCCATCAACGCTTCACGCACCCAACCCATCGCCTCCGAATCATGCCACGTAACCTCGGAGTGATTCTCGCGCTGCGCCTGATAAACAAAAATGCCACCCGTTTCCCCAGTGGGTCGAACGTTACGTACACCGTCGTGAAGTGGATTCAGCGTCCCTTGAGCAGCAGCGACACCTAGCCCCAGAAACTCCCTCCAGTCCTTCTCGAGGAACACCTCTATATCTAGAGCGTGTCGCATCAAAGAAGATGGATGAACCCTATGATGGTGACTTCCCAAAGATAAAAGGGAGCTTGCGAACCCAGCAATTCGAAATGAAGCTAGAAGGCGTGTCAGGGACGCATTCGAAGCCGAAGCATTTGAAGAGGCGGGGAGGCAAGTTCGGGCCTCTACACAAATCTCTTTGGAGTCATCAGCGCCTCGTCTAGCACACGCTTAGTAGGCTAAATTTTGCGGCTGTTCCGTCACAACGTGATCGCGCCTTCTTCGAACGGCCTCATCTTTAGGAAAGCCCGTGGTGGGCAGTGTCTCTGAAGGATAGAAAGGGAAGGGGCGGCTAGGGTTCTCATGAAACGTTCATTTCGAATTGCTGCATGAAAGATGCTGGCGTTGACAGCGTGGGGGTGCCGCAGTAGAATCGAACCGGTTCAAAAGCTTGTCTCGAGCGGCAAAGGGTGGAAAAGCAGGAAGTTCGTGGGGTTCTACTGGGTCGAACCGGTTTGATTGCCCGTACGGGGAGGGAGCGGTGAGCACTATCCGGGATATTGCCAAACATGCCCGCGGGTCCGTAGCCACCGCCTCTTTGGCCCTCAACGGCGACAGCCGCGTGCGCGAGGCGACCAGAGAGCGGGTGCTCGAGGTGGTCCGGCGGCTCGATTACTACTCCAGCCGCGCCGCGCGGAGCCTGTCGAGCGGCCTCACCTGGTCCATCCACCTCTTGAACCCCTTTAGCGACTCCGCCCTCTCCAGCGGCTTCTTCTCTAGGTTCAGCTACGGCGTCCACGACCTCGCGCGGGAGCAAGGTTACACCGTCGCCTTCTCCGTCTTGGAGGACGAGGCCGAAGCGGAAGCTGTCCTGAAACGCCTCATCTACGAGCGGTGGGCGGACGGCGTCATCCTCCTCAACCCCACCAGCGAACTGGCTCTGCTCGACGTCCTCAGCGCCGCGGCCTTTCCCCACGTGGTGCTGGGCCGGGGCGCCAAGGACACCGCGATGAGCGTCGACAACGACAACAAGCAGGTCGGCTTCGACGCCGCTTGGCACCTGCTCGAGCGGGCGCGCGCGCCCGTGCTCTTCCTGAACGGCCCGGCCCACCATACCTTCACCCATGACCGCGCCCGAGGTTATAGGGCGGCGCTCGAGCAGGCCGGTCTTGAGCCCGATCCGGCGCTCCTGCACTTCCTCGAGGGTACGGCGGACGCTGCCTATACGCGCCTCGGCGAGCTCCTGGACCAGCACCTCGGCTTTCGCGCCCTGATGACCGCCAGCGACGCGCAGGCCGTCGGCACCCTGCGCCTGCTGCGCGAGCGGGGCCTGCGTGTGCCACAGGATGTCGCCCTCATCGGTATGAACAATGACGACCTCACCAGCTTCACCGCGCCCAGCCTGAGCAGCGTCGAGCTGGGGGCGTACGAGCTGGGGCGGCAGTCAGTCGAGCTCTTGCTCACGGCCGTCAGGGAGGGCGCTGAGACCACTGCTCGATGGATCGTGCCGCACCGGCTCGTCGCCCGGGAGTCGAGCTGATGCGCGTTGTTGGCAAGCTGACAAGGCAGCTTCAGACTGGAAGCCGCCCTCAGGAGGAAGCCTTAGTGCCGCAACCCTCGAGCAGACGAAGCTTCACTGCGCACGTCGTTCCACACACCCATTGGGACCGGGAGTGGTACCAGCCCTACCAGGTGTTCCGGGCACGCCTCGTCGAGGTCATCGACAAGGTCCTGGACATCTTGCGTAGCGACAGCGATTACTGCCGCTTTAGCCTCGACGGCCAGGCCATCGTGCTCGAGGACTACCTCGCCGTCCGCCCTGAAAGGGAAGGGGAGATCGCGGAGCACGTCCGCTCCGGCCGGCTCAGGATCGGCCCCTGGTTTGTGCTGGCCGACGAGTTCCTGGTGAGCCCCGAGGCGCTCGTGCGCAACCTGATGCTCGGACGCAAGGTCTGCCGCCGCTTCGGCGAGCCCATGCCGGTCGGCTACAGTCCGGACTCCTTCGGACACATCTCACAACTACCCCTGTTGATGCGCGGCTTCGGCATTGACAACATCGTGTTCGAGCGGGGTGTCGGCGATGAAGGCGAGCGCCTGAGGGGCGAGTTTTCCTGGCTGGCGGCCGATGGCAAGAGCGAGGCCTTCACCGTTCACCTCACCGGCACCTACTCACCCCTGGCGGGCGTCGGCCATCTCGACTGGGAGCTCGGCGACCCCTACGATGCCGACCGGGCGGTGAGGCAAGCCCGGGCGGTACTCTTCGGCACGGACGGCACGGACATCGCCGACCTGCCCGAGTGGTTCAGAGACAGCATCACCAGGCTTGAGGGCGGCGCCACCGCCTACAGCACTGGTGAGGCACTGCTGCTCCTCAACGGTTCCGACCACCTCTTCCCGCAGCGGAACCTGCGGCAGATCCTCGCGGACCTAAGCGCCGGCATTCCCGAGGTGCGTTTCGTCCAGAGCGACCTCGAGGACTTTGTGGAAGCGGCGAGACAATCCTCTCAAACCCTGGCCTCGGACAGTCTGGAAACCCACCAGGGGGAATTTCGCGGCAGCCGTTACCAGCACATCCTGAGCGGGGTCTTGTCGGCGCGGCTCTACCTCAAGAGGGCCAACCACCAGGCCGAGACCCTGCTCGAGCGCTACGCCGAACCGCTGTCCGCGCTGGCCTGGCTGAAAGGTGAGGCTTACCCCCAGGCGCTCCTCTGGCAGGCCTGGCGGCTGCTCCTGGAGAACCACCCGCACGATTCGATCTGCGGCTGCTCGGTTGATGCCGTACACCGCGAGATGATGACGCGCTTCGCGGGCGTCATGCAGCTCGGCGAGCGGCTCAGCGCGCGCGCCCTCGAGCAGCTCGCGGGTACCCCGGGCGAGGAGGTGCTGGTGGTGTTCAACCCGCTTCCTTACGCCTGCCGTGCGGTCGTCGAGCAGAGCCTGGACCTCCCCGCCGGCAAGAGAGACAATCTGCAGGTCCTCGGTGCAGGCGGTGAGGCCCTACCTCTCCAAGCGCAGACCGAAAGGGTGTACGCCCCCGGTCGCTCGGACCTGATGGTCGACAGGGCGACGCTTCACTTCCTGGCCGACCTCCCACCCTTTGGGCTGGCGACGTACACCCTGGGGCAGCGTGCCGGTCATGCGCTCAGCAGCGACCTCCGGGCTTCCGGCCGCAGCCTCGAGAACGCCTTCTTGGGCGTGACGGTTGCCGAGAGCGGGAGCCTCACCCTGACCGATAAGGCCTCGGGGCAGAGCTACCCTCTCGACCTTCGCTTCGAGGACGTAGCCGACGCCGGGGACGAGTACGACTTTTCCCCGATCCCCGGCGACGAGCCCCTGCTCACCCGCGAGCCCGAGAGCGCGCCCACCTTACGTGCCGGCCCGGTCGTCAGCACTCTCGAGCTCGGCTACCGACTCGCGCTGCCTCAACGCCTGTCCCGCGACAGGAAGCGGCGCGAGGGCTCGGTGACGCTGCCGCTTCGCCTCGAGCTGACGCTTCACGCCGCCAGCCCCCTGCTGCGCCTCACCGTCGCCTTCAGCAACCACGCCGAGGACCACCGCCTGCGCTTGCGGCTCGCCAGCGGTTGCCACAGCGACCGGGTGTGGGCGGACGGCCACTTTGACGTGCTCGAGCGCTCCGCTCGTCCCCCGGAAGGCAAGGGCTGGTTCCAGCAACCCCAGCCGACCAACCACCAGCGTCACTTCATCGCAGTGGGTGACGAAACCAGGGGTCTGGCGCTCCTCAACAAGGGCGTGCCTGAGTACGAAGCCATCCCCACGAAAGATGGCCTCGACCTCGCGGTGACGTTAGTCCGCGCCGTCGGCTGGCTGTCCAGGGAGGACCTGCTGTCCCGCCCGCAGGGCGCGGGGCCGAACTTGCCGACGCCGGAGGGCCAGTGCTTGGGCCCGCAGCGCATCGAGCTCGCCCTTTACTCCTTTACGGGACCCTGGTGGGAGACTGGCCTCATCGCGCAGGCGCAGGCGTTCACCGCGCCACCCCGCAGCGCGTTGGCGAGCCAGGCGGGTAGGGTGGCGAGCCTGCTCGAGCTCTCCCCGCCTCTGGTCTTGAGCGCCTTTAAACATGCGGAAGACAGGGATAGTCTTATCGTTCGCTTGTATAACCCCGCTCCAGTGACGGTCGCGGGCGAGCTCAGCTTGAGCGGGTTGCCGCGGGAAATTTACCGTGTTCGCCTTGA
>JALZLY010000093.1 GCA_030858465.1 Deinococcota bacterium | reverse complement strand
CCACCACGGCGTCAAGCTGCCCGCGCAAGGCGCGCTCGCGCCCTGCGAGCGTGCGCAGATCGAGCGGCCGGCGCAGCTCGCCGGGGCCCAGGCGGCCGTCCGCGAAGCGCAACTGACCACCGTCTATGAGCATTCGCAGGGCCGCGTTGACGGCGGAAAGCTCGAGGCCGCTGTCATGGGCGAGCGCCTCTGGCCTCTGTCCGGGGTCCTGGTAGAGTTTGACGAGCAGCCCTTTGACGGCTTGCGGGGACGGCAAGCTCCGCTCGATCATCCGCCGCTGCACGTCCGTGTCGGCGGCGCTGTAGAGCACGGCCGCGTGGGCCGCCCCGCCGTCCCGTCCGGCCCGGCCCGCCTCCTGGTAGAGGCCCTCTAAGGTGCGCGGGTGAGCGTAGTGGACCACCAGGCGCACGTCGGGCTTGTCGATGCCCATGCCAAAGGCGACGGTCGCGCAGATGGTGGCGAGGGCGCCGGAGAGAAAACGCGTCTGCACAAAAGCGCGCTGGCGATCGCCCAGGCCCGCGTGGTAGGCCTCGGCGCCCAAGGCCTCGGCGACCCGCTCGCTCATCCGCCGGGTCGAGCAGTAGACGATGCAGGGCCCCGGATAGCGCGCCATGAGCCCGCGCAGGCACTCGAGCTTTTGCGCGTCACCCGCCGCCTCATGGACGCTCAAGCTCAGGTTGGGCCGGTCGAAGGACCCCACCAGCAGCTGCGGGTGCCTGAGCAGGCGCGCCGCGATCTCCTGGCGCACGAGCGGGGTGGCGGTGGCGGTGAGGGCGAGCTTGGGCAGCGCGAGCGGCTTGACGAGCTCGCCCAGGCTCAGATAGTCGGGCCGGAAGTCGTGGCCCCACTGCGAGATGCAGTGGGCCTCGTCGACGACCACCAGGCCGGCGACGGAGAGAAGGTCGGGCGAGAGCAGCAGCCGCTCCGGCGACAGGTAGACGAGCCGGTAACGTCTTGCCAGCGCGTCGGCCATGCGCGCCCGGTTGTCAGCCTCGGCGAGGTCCGAGGCGAGATAGGTCGCCGCGACGCCGCGACGCGAGAGGCCCGCCACCTGGTCGCGCATGAGCGCGATGAGCGGGCTCACCACCAAGGTCGGCCTGCCCTGGAGGAGCGCCGGAAGCTGGTAGGTGAGGCTCTTGCCGCCGCCGGTCGCCAAGACCGTGAGGGCGTCTTTACCTTGCAGGACCGCCCGCACCGTCTCGTACTGCAGCGGCCGAAAGGAAGAAAAGCCGAGGCGCTCGAGCGCCTCCTGAAGGGCGTCGTCTCCGGGCATGACGCCCTATGCTACACCTCGTCGCCAAAGCCGCGCCAGCCTCTACGCGCTTGCTCATCTTCGGCCGCGGAGGCCAGGTGCTGGTCAGGCGCTCTTCGCCGCGGCGTGCTTGACCGTCTGCATGCGCCTGCGGCAGCGCCAGCAGGCCACCCGCCTCACGCTCACCGCCACCATGACGCTCACCCCGCAGCCCTTGCAGCGGTAGGAAGTCAAAGGGCGTTCTGCCTCCACGTTCAGCCGTCCCCTTCCTTGATCAGGCCCAGCACCCGCGCGAGCTCCGCGGCAGCCTTGCCCGGCGAGGGCAAGCCGTGCAGCGCCTGATAGATGTCGATGACGTCGCCGACGCTGTAGCCGCTGGCGGCCCTGCGCCCGACGGGCGCGCCGCCGTGGGCGTCCACCCAGAGCTCATAGCCCTCGCCGGTGTCGAAGGTCCAAAAGGACGGGTGGCTCTCCTGGTGAAAGGGACAGAGATAGCTGCCGCCGCGCCGCTCGGCGCCGAGTTTGGCGAGCATCGCTTCCAGCGGCAAGCGCCGCCGGAGCTGGTGACGAATCTCGTCCCAGCCCTCCGGGTCGCGCTCCTGGTTGTCGCGCCGCTCGAGCACAGCGCCAGGCGCCGCCCCTCGTTCTTCCAGCTGACGCCAGGGACAGGCGGCCTCGAGGTCCGGCCGGAGGTCGTCCCAACCCTGCCAGAGCGCCAGGTGCGCCCCCGGCAGGTGGGGAATCCGCCCGACCTGCCAGGGCGCCCGCAGCCAGCGGTAGGGCGCGCCCGTGCCCGGGTGGACGCTCGGCGGCAGGAGGTCTTGCACCGCGCCGGCGCGCAGCTCGAAGAGGGTGACGGAACGCGCCTGCTGGCCGGGCCAGGCG
>JALZLY010000092.1 GCA_030858465.1 Deinococcota bacterium | reverse complement strand
AGCGCCTTGGCGTCAAAGCTCTCACTGCTCAAGAACCTCGTGACCTTGTCGTGACTTATCGACCCCTCCAGCATCCCTGACAATCCTGTCGCTGTGGTGTAGCTGAACGAGCTGATGAGAAAGTGCCCTGTGAAACGGGTATAGTCACTATAGACCTCTAGCAGTTCTCGATTCATCTTCCTATCCTAGTGTTTCTGCCCCTCGTGCGTAAGGTGAGTGAAGAAGCCCTCTTGCTGGGCCTCTTGTTCCGCGCGCAACTGCGCGTCGATCTCCTCGTCGGTGCCCAGGATGAAGCCCACCGCCGCCACGGTATAGTAGGCGCCCGCGGCAAAATCGATCTCCCTCTGGTAGAGGGTCGCGAGCTCGTCTTGGGGGTCGCTGACGAACAGGGTGTGTCTGCCGGCGGGCACCACCACGTAGTCGGTGACCTGACCGTACTCGAGCCCGCTCAGCTCGGCCTGGGCTTCCTCGAAGGCCTGAGCCTGATCGGTTTCGGTCCCTAGCGGCGCGGCGATGTCCTCGATCCACGCCAAGTTGAGGTCCACCGTCGGGGCGTTGGGGGAGAGGTGTGCTACTCGCACCATCGCCATTTCGAACTCGAAAAAAGCGTGGGTCGGCCCAACCCGGCGCGACCCAGCGGGGCGCTCCAAAGCGCGGGTCGGTCAGGCGCGGGTCAACGGGTTGCTGAGGGACCGTCTGTGGCTGTACTGTCTGCGGCTGCACCGCCTGGCCGAACATCCCAAACCAGACCAGCAAGGCAAGCGTGACACACCACGATTTTCTTATTGACTTTCTCATGTTGTACTCCTTTTGTCTCTCGAGGGTAAATAAAGAATGGGACTCGTTTCCTCAAGCCAAGCTACAGTCCCTTCAAGCCGCACCCCAGACACCGTGGCGCCAGGCGACCGCCGAGCGGCCATGAAGGCCGCCTTTGTTCGCGCCGTTTCTCGCCAAATAGCCGTTCGTGCTATCCTTAGAGGCAAAGACGCCGCTCGAGCGGCACGCGAGGAATGAGACATTGGCGCAAGCGCGAGACAAAGGCAGCCGCGACATCCTGCAGAGGCACGGCCTCAGGTTCAGCAGGCCGAGGGCGGCCATCCTCGGCTTTTTCGGCGAGCAAGACAGCCATGTGAGCGCCGAACTCCTCTACGCGGCCCTGCGCGAGCGCGGCGAGAACATCAGCCTGTCGACGGTCTATCTCAACCTGAGCGTGCTGCGGAGCGTCGGCCTCATCCGCGAGTTCGACGGCTTACACGGCGAGGCGCTCTACGACAGCAACGTCGCGCCCCACTACCACCTCATCTGCAAGGACTGCGGCGCCATCTTGGACCTGCCGCTGGAAACCCTCGAGGGCCAACCGCCGGCCGCGCTGCTCAGGCACTCGGCCGAGAGGCTGTCGGGTTGGCAGGTCGATGAGCCCAAACTCGACTTTCACGGCTACTGCCCCCAGTGTCGCCCTGCCCCGGTGTCGCCCCGCCCCGGTGTCGCCCTGGCTGAGCCGTCCGGCTGAAGCGCTTTAGCGGCCGCCCATGTAGCCGCCGACGAGCCAGATGATCAGGCCGACGGCGGCAAGCGCAAAGGAGATGGGACCTAGCCGCGGATAGTCCCGACGCACCGTCGAAACCACCCAGACCACCACGCCGGCGATGCCAAGCAGCATGAGCAGGAGGCCGATGATGCCGAGTATGGATTGCAGATCGTCCATAGCCTAACTCTGCGGCATCGGGGGCGTTCAGAAAGGAGGGGAGCACGCCTTCGGCGAGGAGGGCGCAACCGCGATCTTAGCCGGAGCCGATAACCGAGGGATCGGAAGCTCGAGCGGTCACCGTCGTTGCCGGTCCAGCCTCCGGTCGAGGTCGAAGGCGGCGCTGATGAGCCCGAGATGGGTAAAGGCCTGCGGGAAATTGCCCAGGTGCTCGCCGTGCGGGCCCAGCATCTCGGAATAGAGGCCCAGATGGTTGGCGTAGCCGAGCATCTTTTCGAAAACGGTTCGCGCCTTGTCCAGCTCGCCCGCGCGCGCCGCCGCTTCGGCGTACCAGAACGAACACATCGTGAAGGTGCCTTCGCCGCCGTCCAGCCCGTCATGGGCGGCCTCGCCGACGTTGTAGCGATAGACGAGAGCGTCCACGACCAGATCCTTCTCGATGGCTTGCAGGGTCGAAAGCCAGCGCGGGTCGGTCGGGCTGATGAACTTGACCAGCGGCATGAGCAAGGTGGCGGCGTCGACGCTTCCAGAGCCCAAGTGCTGGACGAAAGTCTGGCGCTCTTCGTCCCAGAACTTGCTGAAGATGTCGTGATAGATGGCCGTGCGGACCCTCTCCCAGCGCCCCAGCGGGGCGGGCAAGGAGCGCTTGGTGGCTAGGCGGATGCCGCGGTCGACGGCAACCCAGCACATCAGCCGCGAAAAGAGAAAGTGCTGCTCGTCGCCGCGCACCTCCCAGATGCCCTTGCACTTGCGTTGCCAGTTGTCCACGAGCCAGTCGAGCAGCCGCACCAGGTTGTTCCAGAGGTCATGGTGGATGGGCTCGCCGTACTTGTCGTAGAGATAGACCGAGTCCATGAGCTCGCCGTAGATATCGAGCTGGAGCTGGTCGAAAGCGCCGTTGCCGATGCGCACCGGCGCGGACTGGTGATAGCCGCGGAGGTGGTCCAGGGTCGTTTCGGTAAGGTCGTGCCGGCCGTCGATGCCGTACATGATCTGCAAGGGGCTGCCCTCGTTCAGCTCCTGGCAGCGCGCCTCGATAAAGCGCATGAACTCGGCGGCCTCCTCGGTATAGCCCAGGCGGATGAGCGCGTAAAGCGTAAAGGAGGCGTCGCGAATCCAGGTGTAGCGGTAGTCCCAGTTGCGCCCGCCGCCCAGTTCCTCGGGCAGGCCAAAGGTGGGCGCGGCGACGAGCGAGCCATAGGGCTTGTAGACCATCAGCTTGAGGACCAGGGCGGAGCGGCCGACCATCTCGCGCCAGCGGCCGCGGTAGGTGGACCTGTCTTGCCAGCGCCGCCAGAAGAGGATGGTCTGCTCCAAAGCCTGGGCGACGTAGTCCTCGGCGGCGGTCGGCGATTCCTGGCCGGGCTTGGCCTCTTCCAGAACGAAACAGGCGACCTCACCCGCGCGAAGCGTGAACTCGCCGACCGCCGCGCCGTCTTCTACCTTTAGGGCCACGGGCGTTCTGAGGCGCAGGGCCAAGCCACTCGCCTCCGACTCGAAGATGACCTCGCGCTCGTTTGCGGTGACGCTGTGCCGGGCCCTCGCGTAGTCGAAGCGCGGCTCGCAGTGGACGCGGAAGGTGACCTCACCGCGGATCGTCTTGACCTGCCGCACCAGGTTGTGGGCGTGGCCCACCTCCTCGACCGGCATAAAGTCGGAGATTTCCGCCATGCCCTCGCCAGCCATGAAACGCGTGAGCAAGACGTTGGTGTCGGGCAAATAGAGTTGCCTTTCGCGCAGCTGGTCGAGGGTCGGCGCGATGCAAAAGCGCCCGCCACGGTCCATATCCAGCAGCGCCGCGAAGACGGTCGGCGAGTCGAAGGTAGGAAAAGCCATGAAGTCGATGGAGCCGTTCCTGCCCACCAGCGCGATGGTATGAAGGTCACCGATGACCCCGTAGTTTTCGATGGGTTGTTGCTGTGTCGGACGATGTTTCGGTGGCGTCACGTTTCCCCCGGGGGCCGCGCCGCAGCCGGGCGCTGGCCTCGCGTAATGTGCCTGTCTCGTGCGATATACCTGTCTCGCGTGATGGGCTGCTGGGCGGCGGACCTTGCGGCGCAGAGGAGCCGTTCTCGAGCGGGCCTGGGCCAGCGACCGCTCAACTGCTGTAGCCGAGTAGCCGACGCGGCCAGTCCCGGCACACCGAGGCCCAGACGGCGCCGATAATGCCCAGGACGATTAATGCTCAGGCCCATCTAATGCTCAGGCCCATCGGCGCCAGCCCGGCGAAACCCAAGGGCAACTCCACTTAAGCTTGCCCGCCAAGCCTGACCGTCAACCCTGACCGTCAACCCTGTCCAAACCTCAATCCTGCTCGATCCTTGTCCGCCCACACCTTGACTTTGTACCAAACAAGGCCGTCAGAAAGTAGGGGAACGCGGCTTTGCGGCCAAAGTCAGGCGGAAAGAAGCGACAAGGTTAGGCTCGAGCCCCTCCTGGTGGTGGGTCCTGTCAAAGTCTACAGCGAGGTGGCCTGGCAGGAGGCGAGTGGGAAGGAACAGGGGAGAGGCTCTCAGTAGCCTGCCTCAAATCGTCGCCCGGAGGCTTCCGTGCTCTTCACAAGGCAAATGATCGGTATCGTGCTTGTGCAGCTTTCAAATAGGCAACTGAACCGTCAAATGATATAATCAGAACGTTAAATGGGAAGGAGAAGGTTGTGGCAGTCACTACGAAACCCTACAAGACCTGGACACCCACAAGCAAGGACCGTGGTGAAGATACGCCCTCGCTGACACCCCAGCTCCTTGGCTTCGATACTACACAGCGTCCTCTGAGCGACGCTATTCGTGACGGTTTCCCTTACGGGGTGTTTCAGCGGCTACACGAGCATCTCAATGTTCCCCAAAGCGTCCTCGCCGACCATCTGGGCATCAGCCTCAGCACCCTGCACCGCAGGAAGAGTGAAGGGTCCTTCAAGCCCATTGAGAGCGACCGTCTCTGGCGCTACCTCAACCTCTACAGCAAAGCTGTCGACGTGCTCGAGAGTGAAGCGGCCGCCCGGCACTGGCTCACCACCTCCAAGCTCGCTCTAGGTGGTGGAATACCTCTCGCTGCAGCCCGAACGGAGATCGGCGCGAAGGAGGTCGAGAATCTCCTTATCCGGATCGAGCACGGAGTCTTTGGGTGAGGGCGTGGCGTATCACGAAACGAAAATACGCCGAGGCTGCCTTCGAAGGGTTTGGGGCACGGATTGCCGGCGGCCGGTGGAATTCCGCCGGTCGTAGTGTTGTTTACCTTGGCGGCACGCCCGCCATCGCCGCCCTAGAGGTTCTTGTTCACGATCAGTCTGGTGAGGTCCTCGAGGAAAGCTACGTTATCATTCCAGTCGATATTCCTGACGAGTCGGTGCTTGAACTAAGTAAGGATGCGCTTCCTAAGGGCTGGGCGGCACCCCACGACTACACCCTTACTCAGAGGCTTGGCGACGAGTGGTTCGATACGCAAGCCAGTTTGGCTCTGCGTGTTCCCAGTGCCGTGGTGCCCTTAGAGTACAACGTTATCCTGAACCCCAGCCACCCCGACATGCAACGTGTTGAAATTAAGGACGCGCAGGCTTTTGTGTTCGACGAGCGGTTACGGCCGAATTCGTCTTGAATGCCAGCAGCTCTCTCGCAGGGTTGCAGGTCCTGCTTTCGTGTCGATGCGCACCGGCCCAGTCCACCTCGCTCTTGGAAGTAGAATGGGTTTCTCTAACCGATAGAGGTGCTCATGCCTAACCCGAAAGAAGCGTGGCGATGAAGGTCTTGTTCATCGGCGGCAGCGGCATCATCAGTTCGGCCTGCTCGGAACTGGCGGTCAACCAGGGCCTCGAGCTCTACCTGCTGAACCGCGGCCAGAGCACCAGGCCGGTGCCGGCTGGCGTGCGCCTCCTCCAGGGCGACATCCGCGACCGGGCCTCAGCCACCAAGGCCTTGGGAGAGATGACGTTCGACGCGGTGGTCGACTGGGTCGCCTTTACCCCCCAGCACGTCGAAGCCGACCCCGCGCGGCAGCTGGTCAACCAAGATCTCGACAAGCTCATGGACGAGATTATTGCCGCTCAGGAGTCCGCGCGGCCGTAAACCGCTGGTATCGGCTCGAAACCTCAAACCTCTTACGAGCCTGCTGCGCCAAGGGCCACGCCGGCCGAAATGAGCCTCACACAGGTATCGCGGGCTAAAGCCTACGCGAGCCAGAGGCGAGCGGTCATGTCGGGTACACTATCGGGTACACTAAGGGCATGAAAGTCTTGAATTACGTGGGCCTCGACACCACCGCGGTCGCCAAGCAGTTCACCAAAGTTCGCCAGGCCATCGAGCGCGACGACTTTCGCAGCGCCGATATCAAAAAGTTGACCTCCAGCCGCTACTACCGCGCGAAACTCGACGCCAGCAACCGCTTGCTTCTCGACTTCGCGCAGTATGAGGGAGAAGCCGTGTGCCTCGTGCTCGAGGTCATCCGCAACCACCGCTACGACAAGTCACGCTTCTTGCGCGGCGCGCAAGTAGACGACGGCAATGTCGAGGACGCCAGCCCCGAGGAGGCGCGCCAGGAAGCCACGCCCGTCCCTTACCTGAATCCCACCCGCAACCACTTCCATTTGCTCGATAAGGTCATCTCCTTTGATGACGCGCAAGACGCCGTGTATTCGCGCCCGCCGCCGCTCATCGTGGTGGGCTCGGCGGGCAGCGGCAAAACGGCCCTCACGCTCGAGAAACTGCGGCAGCAAAGCGGCCAGGTTCTCTACATCACGCAGTCGGCGTACCTGGCGCAGAGCGCGCGCGACACCTACTTCGCGCATGGCTTTGAAAACCCCGAACAGGAACCCTTTTTCTTGTCGTACCGCGAGTTTTTGGAGACCCTGCGCGTCCCCGAGGGCCGCGAAGTCAGCTTTTCGGCTTTCAAGAGGTGGTTCGAACGTCACCGCCAGCAAGCTCGCTTCACGGACGCCCACCAGCTCTACGAGGAGTTCCGCGGCGTCTTGAGCAGCCGTGCGGAAGGCTGCTTGAGCAAAGACGCTTACCTGGCGCTGGGCGTGCGCCAATCCATTTACGGCGCCACGGAACGCGAGGTCGTTTACGGCCTCTTCGAGAAATACTGTGCTTGGCTTCAGGGCGAAGGCTTATTCGACGTCAACCTGGTTTCCTTTGAGTGGCAGCCCTTGGCCGAGCCCTTTTACGACTTCATCGTCATCGACGAGGTCCAAGACCTCACCAACGTCCAGCTCGCGCTTATCCTCCGCACCCTAAAAAACCCAGGGCAATTCCTCCTTTGCGGGGACGCCAACCAAATAGTCCACCCGAACTTCTTCTCGTGGTCGGCCGTCAAAAGCCTCTTCTGGCAAGACCCCGCGCTTGCCCAGAGGCAGACCCTGTCGGTCTTGCGCATGAACTTCAGGAATGCTAAGGACGTGACCCGCGTCGCGAACGCCCTGCTCAAGGTCAAACACGCGCGCTTCGGCTCAATAGACCGCGAGAGCAATTTCCTGGTCGACCCCGTGAGCTCAAGGGCCGGCGCGGTCGAGGTCATGCCGGACAAGGACAGCGTCAAACGCGAGCTCGACGACAAAACCCGAGCGTCCACCGAGGTCGCGGTGCTCGTCTTGCGTGACGAAGACAAAGCGGCCGCCCGAAAAGCCTTTCGGACGCCCCTGCTGTTCAGCGTCCACGAGGCCAAGGGTCTGGAGTACCCTACCGTCGTCCTCTTCAACCTCGTGTCGGGCAACCGCGCCACCTTTACGGACATCTGCGAGGGTGTGAGTCCGAGCGACCTGCAAGCCGACAGCCTCGCCTACAGCCGCGCCAAGGACAAAACCGACAAGTCCCTGGAGATCTACAAGTTTTACGTCAACGCCCTTTACGTCGCCCTCACACGCGCCACGAAGCACGTCATCCTGATAGAGTCCGACACTCAGCATCCGCTCCTGGGACTCCTGGGCGTGCAAGCGGGCGGTGAGCGGCTTCACCTCGAGACCTCGAAGTCGAGCCGCGCGGACTGGGAGCGCGAAGCCGCCAAACTCGAAAAGCAAGGCAAGTTTGAACAGGCCGACGCGATCCGCCGCTCGATCCTCAACGTCAAAAAGGTCCCTTGGGTGGTCTGGGACGATGCTACCGTCAAACAGCTCGAGGCCAAAGCGCTCGACCCCACGGGCCCCTCGAGCAAAGCCCAGAAAAGCCTCTTCGATTATGCCCTCTGGCACCAGCAGGAGCACGTGCTGTGGCGCCTGGCGGCCGTCAATTTCGCGCCCGCCAAGGCGTTTTTGAGCGCCAGCCCAGCACAGCGGCGCAGCCTGCGCAAACCCGTGCTGGACAGAAACCTCACGAATTACACGCAAAGCAACACCCGGCAGGTCCAGTGGGACTGTGACGCCTACGGCGTGGACTTCCGCAGCCCCGTCGACGCCACTCCCCTGATGCTCGCGGCCTTGGCCGGCAACCTGCCCCTCGTCGAGGACCTGCTCGCGCGCGGCGCGAACCCCGAAGCCGTCGACCACTACGGTCACAACGCCGGCATGATCGCGCTCAACCGCGCCTTCGTCGACGCGGACTACGCTGCCGGCACGTTCGGGCCGATTTACGAGCGGGTAGCCCTCACCTCGCTCGACGTGCAAGTGGACGGGCGGCTCGTCAAGCTCGACACGCATATGGGCGAGTTTTTCGTGCTGATGGCTATGCTCGCCGGCCTCAAGACCCTGTTCTCGAGCGTCAGCGACGAAGCTGGCCTCTACCGCCGACGCAAGGGCTTTTTTGTCGACCACCTAACGCGCAACCTGAAACATCTTCCTGAGAGCGTGGTACGCGAGGAGCGGCGTAAGCGCACGTACTTCAATCACGTCTTGGCTCGAGCCGAAGTCGATAGTTCGTACCGGCCAGCCCGTAAATTGTGGCAGCGAGTCGCAACGGGTTACTACCTGCCGAACCCACAGATAAAACTTCGGGTGAAGGAGCGCGCGGGTGAGGGTGGATGGAAGCCCATAGCCGACGTGCTGAATTTCCCCCGTTTGGGATTGACGGTTTCACCAGCGCAAACAACGGAGAAAAAAGTCTCCGTGACTTACGACGCACGATGAGCATTGATCGCAGGGTGGGGCAAGCTGAATTACCTCGCCGTGTGCTGGTTATGCTGATTGCTCTCCAAGAGGCTGTTACCCGACATTCCGCCCCTCTTCTGACATTTTCAGGAATAAAGCCTTTCATAAGGCTCCCCTAATAGTACAAGAAGCGTTCGGAGCTCCTCCAGGAGGTTAAGCACGAGCGTCTGTGGCATGTCGGCGGCAATCGTGATGGTCAGCAGGTGAACATCCAAGAACAACTCGAACACCCATCTGGCAGTTGGTCTTTGTGTAGCTTTTCCCTTCTGGTCAGGAACACGCGCATCATGCTGCTTCAGGGTTTTGCGGATGCGGTGCTCTAGCGCCGCATAGACTAGCAGGCATACCGTCATTATCATCAAGAGCGCCATACCCCATTCGGGGCACAAGTGCTGCGTTCGATCTTCTTTAGGAACAGGGTGCTTGCTAAGAACAAAGTGCCCGGCAACGCGGGTATCGGGTCTTTCAGGAAGCGGAATCCACGCTCTGCAGAGGCTTGGCCTTGGTAGCCAGCCAGCACCTCATGATCGGGAAGGGCGTCTTCGTCAAGTTCATTGGTGGCTAGAATGAAGCAACTGTCGCGGT
>JALZLY010000091.1 GCA_030858465.1 Deinococcota bacterium | reverse complement strand
TGACTTGCGCCAAGAACTCGACCAACGTCGCCAAACCCGAACCCTGCAACGCCGCTTCCGTCAACACCCTGACGCTTACCTGGCACAGCTTGAAGCTGACTGGCTCCAGCTAACTTTGCCGCCGTAGTTTTTTTTAGCACCTGCCGAACGGTCTCATGCGACACGCTGTCGATATGCTCAAGCGCCACCAGCTTGTCCGCCAACAGCCGCAGCGACCAGACTGCCCTTCCTTCAGGTGGCTTGCTGCAAGCCAAGGCGATCAGCTGAGCCTCTTGTACACCATCTACTTTCCGCTGCCGCGCGCTTGATGAGGGGCGGCGATGAAGCGCTGCCTGCAAGCCTTCTTCGATAAACCGTCGGCGCACCCGCTCAACCGTAGAAACGCTCACCTCCAAGGCCTCACCAATCTGCTTGTCTTCCCAGCCTGGCCCGTTGCAACTCTGGTCGGCCTTCAACAGGATACGAGCATAGGTGAACTTGCGTGCCGCGGCTTTGCCTGTCCCTATGAGTTCCTCCAGCGTGCCGCGCTCAGCCTTGGTCATGGTCACAACGTAGCGTTTGCCCATCCTTATGCCTCTTTTCCATGTGGCTTTACAACAGCATCAGCGTACCCGCTTTGCCCTCCATCTGCCAAATATTCCTTGACGGACTACTAGTGGGCCTCACCTATGGACGGCGTCATCCGGCGTCTGGGCGCGGACGACCTGCCGCAACTCTATAGGATGCGCGAGATCAGCTTTCTCGACACCAGCGACCCGGACGACCAGAACCTGCGCGCGGTCCACGAGCGCCTCCTGCCCTACCGGCGGGGCCTGTTCGTCGGCGACCTGTTGAGCAGCTCCGCCTCGCTGCTGCCCTTCGAGATGTACCTGGGCGGCAAGCTCGTCGAGATGGGGGGCTGGCCAGGGTACAGTCGGCGGCCGAGTTCCGCCGCCGCGGGCACGTGCGGGCGCTCCTGCACCACCTCTTGGAGGAGCTCAAGGCGGACGGCGTCGGCTTTTGCTTAGAGTACCCCTTCGACCCGCGCTACTAAGGCCGCATGGGCTGGCAGAGCCTCATGAACGGCCTCTTCGTCAGCCTGCCGCTGGAACGGCTGCCCAAGCCGCGCCATGTCGAGGCCCGGCGGCTGGAGGCCGAGGCGGCGGCGGAGCGCTTGGAGCCGCTGCACCGCCTCTGGGCGGCGCACTACAACGGCCCGCTCGCCCGCGGCCCCAAGGCCGCGCGCCCCTTTGGCGAGGTAGTCCAGCGGCCCTGGGAGACGCGCCCTAGGCCCGTCTACGAGCTCGACGGCGCCTACTGCGTCATCGAGCTCGCGCGCAAGGACGGCGAGACCGAGCTCACCGTCGTCGATTACGCCTTTGCGGGGCCCGAGGGACGCAAGAACCTCTTGGCCTTCTTGAGCCTCTTCTCAGGCCAGGCCGGGGTGGTTCACCTTCACCTGCCCAGCGACGACCCGCTCGCCGCCGACGGCCAGCCCTTCATGCGGCCCAACCACCACAACGTCCAGGCGCGCGTCGTGGACGTCAAGCACGCCCTGGCGGCGCTCTCGCCCACGACCGGGGCGCGCTTTTCGCTGCGCGTCCACGACGACTTTTGCGCCTGGAACAACACCACGACCCTGCTCGAGTTCTCGCGGGGCCACCTGGACCTCAAGCCCTGGGCGCAGAGCCCCGACGTGGACATCGACGTGCGCGGCCAGGCCGCACTGCTGATGGGCGGCCTCACGGCCGGAGCCGCCCTGAGAAGCGGGCTGCCAGCGGCGAGCCGGAGCCGCTTAGGGCGCTCGCCGCGCTCTCGGGAGGGCGGCCGGTGTTTATGCCCAGGGCGGACTATTTCTAGCGCTCGCCTTCGCCAGGGTGCGGGGGGCGGTCGCCGCCTTTGTGGACATCAGCGAGCGCAAGAGGGCGGAAGAGGAGCGGCGACTGCTGGAAGGCGAGCATAGCGCCCGCCTCGAGGCCGCCCTTGGGCAAAACATAACCGGGAAGGTCCATCTCCCGCACCAGGGCGAAGAAAACGACCGGCCTCGAGCCTGACCACCACACCGCCGACCGATAGGCGTTCAGATAGGTCCGGCGGCCGTCCGTACCAGCTCTCATCGATCATAAATTTGACCAGTACATGAGCCGATCCGTAACCGGATTGGCAGCTTCGAAGCCGAAATGCTCATAAAAACCTACCAGGCCGCTTCCGTCGATGAGGTAGACGCCCAGGTATTTGCCTTCGGCAAACGCAAGAAGCCTCTGCAAAATGCCCGAGGCGACGCCCCGCCTTTGGAAAGCCGGGTGGATCATGAGGTCCAGGAGTTGAGCCGTGTACGGGTCAGCGAGGATACGACCAAAGCCGACCAGTTCACCCCCGGTCCGAGCCGTCACATGACACGCCGACATCTGGAGCATTTGACGCGTCTTCTCCACCGTCCGCTGTCCCACGGCGTTCCAACCGACGGCGGCGTAAAGCGCATTGACTGCCCTGGCATCGAGATCCGGATCGTTGACGGCAAAATGAACGTCTGCCATTCCCTTGGCCCCTACTCTTGCACCGCCTCCAAAAACCACTCCGGCAAGCGCTTGCTCTGTCGCTTGAGGAAACTGCCGAACTCGGCGTCGAGCACGTAGGTGACGGCAAAGTCGTCGCGGCTTCTGACGCTGCGGCCATAGGCCTGGACCACCGTCAAGCAGGTGCGCCAGTCGTACCAGGCGGCGTCTAGAGCCTTGCGCCGCGCCACCTGCGAGTCGCCCAAAAAGGGATAGGGCACCTTGCAGATGACCTGCCAGCGCGAGAGGTCGCCCGCTAAGTCGATACCCTCGGTCATGCTGGGCGTCAAGAGCACCGTCGGCTCGGGGCTGCGGCTGTGCTGCGCGAGCGCCTCGTCGCGGCCCTCGCTGCTGTAGTGGGTGACGAGGCGCCCCTGGTGCTTCGCGGGCAGGTTGCGGGCGATATAGGCGGCAATCTTGTAGGTGTGGCTGTGGATGAGGCCCTTGTCGCCCGGGTGCGAGTCGAAGAGGTCGGCAATCTCCGCGACGAGCTTGGGCAGGTCCTTTTCCTGGTGAAAGCGCGTCATGCGCGCCACCGGCCGCGGGTAGATGGGCCGGTGCTCGGGCGGGAAGTCCGAGGCGACGCGGATGATCTCGGCGGCCTCCAAAGGAATGCCCAGGCTGCGCAGATAGGTGGGCGGATCGAGGATGGTCGCCGAGAGCATCAAGACCTTTTCACCGAAGCCGAAGAGGAAGTCCTCGGCGAACGACGCCACCGTCACCGGCTTGAAAACGAGCGCTTGGCCGTCCCTCGTGACCCGGCGCTCGACCACCCACTCGACGTCGTTTTCCTCGCGGCTGTACTCGAGCAGCCTGAGCCGCGCGAGCTGGCCGTCCAGCCACTGCTTGTTCTGCATCTGCGCCAGGGCGACGTCGCTGGGGAGCTTGTCCTGTTTTAACACGCTCTCGAGCTCCTTGCCGCGCTTCATCACCTTGGGCAGGAGCTCGGCGGCGAACTCGAAGTACTCGAAGTCGTCGATCACGTGGGGGATGGGCTCGGCCAGGCCAACCCGGGCCAGCGCCCACTCCGAGAGAGTCAACTCGATAAAGCCCATCAAGGACGCCTCGGCGTTGTGCGCCTCGTCGAGCACCAGCAGTTCGCGCGGCCCGAAGCCCCCGGCGTAGTTGAGCTCGGCCAAGTAGTAGGCGTAGTTCATGATGACGCCGCTGGCGGCCATGGCGTCGTCCTTGGCGACGAAGTAGGGACAGTCGTCGCACTGCGGAAACTTGCGCCCGATGAGGCAAGGCGCGGCGGCGGCGTGGGTGTGGACGACCAGGCAGGGGTAGTTGCCCCGGCCTTTCATCAGCGCGAGGTCGGGAAAGTCGCGCAGGTACTGCTCCTGCAAGATCTTCTGAGCGGTGAGCACATAGGCGCTGGCCGCCTCACGGGCTAGCGTCACGGCGATGGCCGACTTGCCCGCGCCGGTGGGCGCCTCCAAGACCACGAAGCGCTTGCCCCGCGCAAAGGCCGCCTTGGCCGCTTCGATGGCCTCGAGCTGGCCCCTGCGGTAGCTCTGGTAGGGAAAAAGCCGCGCCACGCTCCAGGCTAACACGCGGCGCGAGCGGCGAAGCAGCCTTGCATCCTTCCCTCGAGCCCCTGTAAGTCACCCCGGTGCCTGTAAGTCACCCCGGTGTTTGTAAGGCACCCCGTTGCGTCACGCTGCTCGCGTGCGTATGACTGGGCATGAAGCTAAGACACCTCGGCTACGCCTGCATCAACTTGAGCTTAGGCTGCACCACCGGCCACACGCTCCGCCTCGCCAACCTGACCGCGGACAAGGTCGGCGGCGTCATAGCCGACAACCTCAACAACCTGGAGAGCATCCTCGAGTGGAACCTAGCACGCGGCATCCGTTTCTTTCGCGTCTCCTCGGAGGTCATTCCCTTCGCCGGGCACGCCAGCTTTCCCATCGTCTGGCAAGAAGCCTTCGCCGCCAGGCTCGCGGAGATAGGCGCGTTCGTGGCGGCAAACGGCGTCCGGCTCTCCGTGCATCCCGGCCAGTACACCGTGCTCAACTCGCCGCGGCCCGAGGTGGCCGCCTCGGCGCTGGCCGAGCTCGAGTACCACGCCCAGTTCATCCGCGGCGTGGACCCGGCCCAGGGCACGGTGACCCTGCACGTCGGCGGCGCCTACGGCGACAAGGCGACGGCGAAGGCGACCTTCAGAGAGAACTTCGTAAGGCTCTCGCCGCTGGCACAGGCGACGCTGATCCTGGAAAACGACGACAAGGTCTATCACGCGCTCGAGGTTCTGGAGCTCTGCGAAGCGCTCGGCCTGCCGATGGTCTTCGACCTCTTCCACCACAAGTGCCACCACAGGGGTGAGAGCTGGCGCGAGGGCCTCATGCCGCTGCTCGCGCGCGTCGTGGCCACCTGGCAGGGCCGCGCGGAGGGCGGCGTACCCAAGTTCCACCTCTCGTCGCTCAAAGCGGGAAGCAGGACGAGCCACGCCGACACCATCGAACAGGCCGACTTCGAGGAGTTCGTGGCGCTGCTAGCGGGTATCGGCGACGACGAACCTTACGACCTCATGCTCGAGGCCAAGCTCAAGGACAAGGCGCTGCTGGGGCTACACCAACCCCAAACCGCTCGGCCGGTGAGTCCTTAGCTCGGCTCGCGCCGGTCCTGCCGCCGCTGCAAGGCCTGGACGTGACGGATGACGCGCCTGATGTCGTCGATGCATTCCTGCAACAAGCGGGCGTCCCCGGCTTGCTTGGCCTCGTCGACGCAGTGCCGCAAGCGGACGACGGTCAGCTTGAAGAGGCTGTTCGGGGCCAACTGCTGGTAGGCGTTGCTCTCCAGCATGGGTGCAAACTCCCGCTCGAGCCCGCTTAATTCTTCGAGCAGCTTGTCGATAGCTGGCCTCCCTAAGGCAGTCTACTCCTCCGGCGCGCCCGTCAACGAAACAAAAGTCAACCGGCGGGCTGACTTTAGGTGAGGCTATCTCTTGTGTGGTGCCTGGTGTGTGGTGCCGAGGATGAGACTTGAACTCACACATCCTAAACGGATACCAGCCCCTCAAGCTGGCGCGTCTACCGATTCCGCCACCTCGGCAGGTGACCGAGAAAGGATGATACTGCCTGGCCGAGAGGGTGTCAAGGCTTGACGAGGCTAAACCGGCCCTAGGCCACCACCGCCTCCGGCTGTGTCCTGGCGCCGACGGCCCCCAGCAGGAGCCTGAACGGCGCGAAGTGCTCGGGGTGCTCCAGGTAGCTCATCTCCGGGTGCCACTGCACGCCCAGAAGAAAGCGCTCGTCTTCGCCCTCGAGCGCTTCCACCACGCCGTCCGCCGCTCGACCGACGGCGCGCAGGCCGCTGCCCAGCCGGTCCACGGCCTGGTGGTGAAAGGAGTTGCTCCTGAGGCGGGTCGCCTCCAGGGCCCGCGCCAGGCGCGACCCCGGCTCGAGCGTGACGCTGTGCGAGAGCGCCGGGCCGCGGTTGGACTGGGCGTGTTGCAGCGTGCCGCTGAGCGAGGGCAGGTCCTGGTGGAGGCTGCCGCCCTCAGCCACGTTCATGAGCTGCACGCCGCGGCAGATGCCCAGGATCGGCAGCCCGCGCGCCCGTGCGGCGCGGTAGAGCGCGAACTCGAACACGTCGCGCTCCGTTTCGACGTACTCGAGCTTAGTGTGCGGCTCCTCGCCGTAGTAAGCGGGGTCGATGTCGCCGCCGCCCGTGAAGAGCACGCCGCCAATCCCGTCCAGGTAGCGTTCGGCCAGCTCGGGAGCCAGGTTGCCGACCATAAAGGGCAGGCCACCCGCCTTCACCACCGCCTCGGAGTAGTTCTGGCCGGTCATGCTGCTGGTGCGGCGCAGCGGCATGTCGTGAAAGAAGGAGCGGGTGGTAAGCAGGATGCGGGGGCACGGATTCGTCATCCCTGAAGCTTAACAGAGCCGGAGGTTGTCAGGGTGCAACTGTTCTGCTCCAAACCCCAAAGGCGGTGAGCGTCACAACGTCGGGCTCTCGCGAATGCGATAGAATGCAACGTCTCAATGCCTTGGCGGCAGACTCGACAATCCCTGCCACGGCCGCTCGGCCTCATGAGGAGCACCCTATGAAAGCCATGCACAACCTGCTCGAACTGCCCCCCGGCGCCAACGCCCCGCACAGCGTCAACGCCATCATCGAAGTGCCCAAGGGCAGCGCCAACAAGTACGAGTACGACGACAAGCTCGGCGTCTTCCGCCTGGACCGCGTCCTCTACAGCCCCATGCACTACCCCGGCAACTACGGCTTCGTGCCGAGCACCTTGGCCGAGGACGGCGACCCGGTAGACATCTTGGTCTTGAACGACCAGCCCATCTATCCCGGCACGCTCCTGGAAGCCCGGCCCATCGGCTTTTTGGAGATGAGCGACGAGAAGGGCCGCGACCAGAAGGTCCTGGCCGTGTCGATCGGCGATCCGCGCTACCAGGAGTACATGTCCCTAAAGGACGTGACCAGCCACCGCCTGCGCGAGATCGAGCACTTTTTTGAGATCTACAAGGAGCTCGAGGGCAAAGAGACCGTAGTCGAGGGCTGGCACGATGTCGAGGACGCCAAAGCGATCATCATGGACGGCATCGAAGCCTTCAGGAAGCCTGAAACGAGCCTCAGCCGCTAAGGGCGCGGAGAGCGGCCTGCTCGAGCGTGATGCTCTTACACCCCGGCGTCATCCGCGGCGCGGTCCTCTTACGGCCGGTGGTGCCCTTTGCGCCCGAAGCGCTTTCTGACCTCTCCGGGGTGCCAGTCTTTATAGGCGCCGGGAGGCACGACCCGATGGTGCCGGTTGAAAACGCCGAGCGTCTGGCGGCCCTCTTTAAGGAAGCGGGCGCCGACGTCACCCTGCACCTGCAAGACGCCGGCCACACCCTGAGCGACGAGGAACTGCGCGCGGCGCGCCGCTGGCTCACCTCGCTTGAGCGTTGAGCACAACGCCGACTTGGCCTAAAGGAGGTCTACCATGACGCAACTCAGCCACGCGCAACTCGAGTACCTGATCCAGTTTATCCAACCCGAGAAAACCTTAGCCGGCCTGCCCGGCGCAGCAGCACTCGATGACGCGCTTCTGGCCTCGCTTTTCGGGATCGATGTCAAGACCTACTCAGGCATCAAGGCGGCGTTTCGTGGGCACGCCCGTCAAGTAGCGCAAGAACGAGGTGGGGCAGGCCACCGGCATCCTCGGCCAGCAGTAGCCACCAGCAGTATGAGGAGAAGGCGATGAGAGAAGCTGAGACCTGGCCCGAGCTGCCGCCGCTCGAGGCGTGGCAGGACACGTTCGAGACGCTGCACCGCTGGTCGCAGGTCATCGGGAAGGTTCGCCTCGTGCAAACGCCGTGGATCAACCACTCTTGGCACGTCCCCTTTTACGTCACGGCGCGTGGGCTGACGACCTCCTCCATCCCCCACGGCACCCGCGCCTTCGAGATCGACTTCGACTTCATCGACCACCGGCTGCACATTCGGACGTCGGCGGGCGAGCACCGCTCCTTCGCCCTGAAGCCGATGTCGGTGGCGGACTTCTACCGGAAAACCATGCGGTCCCTCGGCGACTCGGCGTCGAAACCCGGATCTGGCCGATGCCCGTCGAGATTCCCGATCCCATCCAGCCCTTTCCCGAGGACGAAGACCATGCGGTGTACGAACCGGAGCCGGCCGAGCGCTTCTGGCGCGCCCTGCTGCAGGCCGACCGCGTCTTCACCGACTTCCGCGCCCCCTTCATCGGCAAGGTCAGCCCGGTACACTTCTTCTGGGGCGCTTTTGATCTGGCCGTGACGCGCTTTTCCGGGCGGACCGCGCCGAAGCATCCGGGCGGTGCTCCGAACTGCGCCGACTGGGTGATGCACGAGGCGTACTCGCACGAAGTCTCGAGCGCGGGGTTCTGGCCGGGCTCGGGGCTGGGCGAGGCCGCCTTCTACTCGTACGCTTACCCCGAGCCGGACGGCTTCCGGGAGTACGCCGTGCGGCCGGAGGCGGCCTACTACCACAGGGAACTTCGCGAGTTCATCCTGCCCTACCAGGCCGTGAGGACGGCTGACGAACCCGACACCGTGCTGCTGGACTTCTTACAGAGCGCCTACGAGGCGGCGGCCGATCTCGCTAGTTGGGACCGGAACGCACTGGAACGCGAGGCCGCGCCGGCATAGCCTCGCGCTCCGGGCGCATCCCATTTCCCCTACGGCACGAGATGCTACCAAGCCTTTTCGGAGAGAATTTGGACCAGTTGCTCTTGGGTGAGGGCTAACGGTTAGCCGCCGAGGCCGACGTTGTTCTTCTCGAGTGCTCTTTCAGCGCGGTAGCTGCTTCTCACGAGCGGCCCGGAGACGACCTCCAAGAAACCCTTGTCGAGGCCCCACCGGCGGTAGCGAGCAAAGTCCTCGGGCGGCACGAAGCGCACCACCGGCAGGTGCGAGGGCGTCGGGCGCAGGTACTGGCCGAAGGTGACGATGTCGACGTGCGCGGCGCGCAGATCGTCCATCGCTTCCAGGATCTCCTCCTCGGTTTCGCCCAAGCCGAGCATCAGGCTGGTCTTGGTGAGGAGGTCGGGGCGGGCCCCCTTGGCGTACGCCAAAACCTCCAGGGTCTGCTCGTAGCCCGCCCTGGGGTCGCGCACCGGGTGGGTCAGGCGCCGCACCGTCTCGAGGTTCTGGGCGTAGACCACCACGCCGGAGTCCAGGACGAGCTGTACGTGCTCGAGCCTGCCCTGGAAGTCCGGTGTCAGAGCCTCGACCGCCGTGCCTGGACATTGGCGCTTGATCTCGCGGACCACCGCGGCGTAGTGGCTCGCCCCGCCGTCCGGCAGGTCGTCGCGATCCACCGAAGT
>JALZLY010000090.1 GCA_030858465.1 Deinococcota bacterium | reverse complement strand
GCTATGCCCCCAAAAGCCTCTTCAAGCGCGGCTTCGAGCTCTTGCGGGCGGCTATCACCGCTGCTCCTAACGAGGCTAAGTACCCGCTGGAACTATGTCTGAAAGTTTTGTCCCCGTAGTCAGGCTTGCGCCACAAGAAGTGATGCCACATCATGTGCGCCTTTTGCAACGAGAACACCGTGATGTTGTCGGGATGGTTGTCGCTCTTGTCGCCGTTGACGTGATGCACTACTTCGGTAGGGGAGAGGTCGGGAGTTCAGAAAAGAAACCCATCGGTTGGATTCCTGCGAGGATTAACCTTGGGCTGACGTGCGCACGAGCGTGCAGTCCAGTGCTCCGGTTGCAGAAACGCACAGACCCCGGCAGTCAGTCATCCGCACTGCGGAGTAATCTTTAATGAACCCGCATTGTCCCTCACGTAAGGGCATTCATCAGAGCCTGCCTTAGAGTATCCTCGAGTATGCTGAGAAGCCTCTTCAAGCGCGTGCTGCTCAAGCGAAATGGCGTTGCGTTGGGCCTGTGGGGAGAGCCTGGCATCGGCAAGAGCCATACTGCAAAACACTTTCTTGAAGCACTGCCATGCCAGAGCCTCAGCCTGCACGCCACAGTGCCGCTCGTGACGCTGGTGCAGCACTTGCCAAAAGCCAAAAAGTTGGCGAGCTGGGCCGAACGGACACTGTCCCGGCTGAAGACCGGTGAAGCAGTTGAAGCCCCAAAGGTGCTCGAGGCTATCGCCGCGGCTCTGGCTAGTCTTGCTCCCTTCGTCATGCACTTTGAGGATATTCACGAAGTTGACGAGGAAAGGCACGAGTTCATCCGCGTCCTAGCGCAAATGATTCAGCGGAGTAGAGGCGTGGGCTTACTTGTCACCAGCCGAACCGAGCCTCCAGACCCGTTCGAGCGGATCCGCCTTGAGCCACTGACTCGCCAGGAGGCCGAGCGCCTGCTCGAGCGGGCGGCAGCTTCCCATTTGCCCGAGGAAGCCACCGGATGGATCACCAGCAGGGCGGCAGGCAACCCCCTCTATACCCTTGAGTTCTTTCGCTTTCTCAGTCGCCAAGGGTACTTGTGGAGCGACGGGAAACGGTGGCACTGGCGGAGGCCCAAGCTTGTCCTTATGCCTCCGACGGTCGAAGCGCTGATTGAACTGAGCCTTGCCGAGGTGAGGCGAGATGAGCGGCTCGAGGCCACCCTGCAGGCGGGGGCATTGTTGCCGCGAGACACGAGCGACACCTTGTGGCAAGGCGTAGCCGAGCTTTCCGAGCCGGAACTGGTGGCAGCGAAGCTCGAACTCGAGAGACGAGGGGTGTTCTCCAAGGGCAATTTTGTCCATCCGCTCTACCGTGAGATCGCGCTCAAGCAGGTACCTCAAGCCAAACGCAGTGCTTTGGCACGGCAGGCTCTGGCCTTGTTGCACGACGATCCCATTCGAGCAGCTGGGTTTATTGGCGCTGCTTCCCTCGACCGCACCACGGCGCTCACGCTGCTCAGTCGTGCTGCCAAAGCTGCCCAAGAAGGTGGCAATGCGGTTTTAGCGGGGCGCCTGATGGCCGAGGCGAGCGAGCATGCGGTGGGTGAAGAGAAAGGACGATTGGCCCTGGAGGCTGCCAAGGTGCTTGATGGGATTGACTACGGATTGATGCTCGAGCTCGCTGCCAAAGCGAGTGCGCACCTCTCCGACCCGACGGAGGCTCTTTATCTGCAAGCCACTGCGCTCGCTGTGAGGGGCGACCATGAAGGCATGCAAGGGCTGCTTCGCCGACTGCCCCCCGCGGCGAAGCAGGGTGTGGTGTGGCTGCAGCGTTATATCAAGCTCTTGCACCAAAGTGCGAGGCACGAAGAGGTGATCCAGGTCTGGGAGGCCGACCCCAACCGCGAGCAGTGTGATGGCAAGACCATCTACCATGTCGGCTGGGCCTACATGCACCAGGGGAACCTGCATGCTGCCGCTGACCTCGTTGCGCTGTGGCTGGCCAAACCCCAGGCAACGGAGGACGATCGGGGGTCATTGGGGGAACTCCAGGCGGCTATAGCCTTCTATGGGGGTCGGTTTGAAGACGCTGACACTATTTACAGCGAGGTTCTGTCTCGCTTCCGACAGGATACTTCGGTGCCTCTTGAGTCTGTAGCCAACGTCTTACGCAACCGCTCATTGACGCGCTTGCAGCAGGGCCATTACTGGGAGAGCCTGCCCGATTTACAGGAAACACTCGACATCTACGCCAGTGTGGGCAACAGCATTCACTACGCGCAAACCCTTGTCATGATGAGCTATGTGTTGGTGGAGCTGGGCGAGTACGAGCGCACCGAGGACATTCTGCTCGAGGCTCTCGAGATCTTCAGGCGCACCGAGCCGCAACCGTGGCTCGTCAACACACTCGTTCAACTGAGCATTTTATACCTTGAGTGGTCAGCTCAAATCCATCCAATTCTGGCGCTGAAGTACGCGCAGGATGCCCTTCATGTCGCTCAAGCGCTACATCAGGAGATCGCTATCATTATCGCTCTCCCTGCCCTGTCCTGTGCGAAAACAGCGGTGGGTCAGGCTGCGGAGGGTTTAGCTCTGGCTGATGGGGCCTTAGAACGTGCAGGGCAGATGGGGTTTGCGGAAGCTGTGGTCGAAATCACCTTCGCCAAGGGGAGCGCGTTGAAGGCACTTGGTCGGGTCCGTGAAGCCAGAGATGCCCTGGTCACGGCCCATCAGCTTGCTGAGAAGTACGGGCTAGCCTTGCAAGCAAACAGGTATGGTCTTGAACTGGCTTATTTGGACGGGGATGTGGAGAGTGCCAGAAGGCGGCTGGAGTGGTTTGAGAAGCGCGGCTTGCTTCAAAGTGTAGCGATTGCCAAACGGTACTTTCCGGAGCTTGGGACGCAAACTAAGCAGGCCGGTCCGGCACCTAGTGATGCCCCGGATTTAGACGTGCTGGGGGCGATGCGCCTTCGCCAGGGGGGGCAGGAGATACCGGTGCGCGGGCGCAAACGTCAAGAGATCCTGGCCCTGCTGCTCGAAGCTCGGATGGCTGGGCGACCCGAAGTGAGTCGGCTCGAGCTGGTTGATGCACTTTATCCGGGCGGTGACGAAGCAAGAGCCCTGAACAGCCTCAAACAACTCGTCAGCAACCTCCGCGCCGACTTGGGTGAGAGCGCCGTCAAAACAACCTCAGCGGGGTACGCGCTTGGCCAGCTGCGGTCGGACGCGGAACGTTTTCTCGAAACGGGTGACACATCGCTGTGGCGCGGGTGTTACCACGTTGGACTCTCACTCAGGGAAAGCGTTCGGGAGTCCCTCTACCTTGCGTTGGCAGCCAGAGCCAAGGCCTTGCTTGCAAGCGACACCAAAGAAGCCGCCCGCGTTACCAGTATCCTGCTGGAGGCCAATCCCTACAGCCCCGCTTACCTGCAGCTCAGGCTATTGGCGCTGCGTGAAGTTAAGCAGTACCGGACCTTGCGCAGTGTCTACAACGAAGCTAAAAGACGCTTTGCCGAGGTGGGCGAAACCTTTCCAGAAGCGTGGACAGCGTTCCTGAGCAGCCAGTCTCACTCTTTGCCGTAGCGGAGCAGGCTGTCCTGGCAGGACTCTGGTCCAGCAGGGATCGGGTAGTGGCATAAATCCCGGTAAATCCTGACCGAAAGCTAACCAGGCCCCATCCATCATGGCTTTGAAAGGAGAAGCCATGAAGTCCACTTCTCGTCGAATGTTCACAGGATGGGTCGTTGCTCTCGTCCTTGGTTTGAGTACCTGCGTGGGAGCGCAAGGCGCTCCCGCCGTTACAGCTCCCTGGGCACTGGGCGAGCAGCCCAACTTCAGCGGCACCCTTATCGACTGGACCAAGGGCGACGCGATCGCATCAGGTGATGGCGCGATATTCGCCACCACGTATCCGGATAGCGATTCGGAGGAAGGCGTCGGCGTCGGCTTCGGCCACGTCAGTGCGGACGGTAGCTATACGTTTGGCCTGCAAAGGATCGACGCGTCGGCCCCATGGCTTGTGCTACCCGTTTTTGCGGATTGCGCGGGAATCATCGCGTCGAATGCCCAGCAGAAGGTTGCCTCAGTCACCTCCATCGAAATTCCTGGCCTGTACGAGGAGGGCGTACATGCCCGTCCAGGTGGCGCAATCCATATCAGCTCATATCCGTTCACCCTGTCACCCGAAAGGGAAAGGTACATCTTTGCCTACGCAAACGCCGATGGCACCGTCAAGGGCTCGTGTGACGCCGGCGAAGGATTCGGTCTTTCTTACGACCTCGACTTGCGCAAGGACTGGAACTCGCTGCGGCTCAACGAGAGCATGAGCGGGATTGGTATCGTAACTGCGGCCATTCCCGAGGATGCCTATTGGTACTTCGTCAATCCTCTGACGGTCCCTGCGGACTGAGCCTCATGTCACCTCATGCGCGACAGACAGCTAAGCGCAAGGCAGAGCCCAAGGATGAGACGCACAGCTTTCACCTGTGCCCCCTCTGCGGACGAGCGACGCCGGCCTCGGCCAAAGAGCGTTTCTGCCTCAATGATGGCACCAAACTGCTGCGCGCTTGTCCACAGTGCGGCGCGGCGGTCCTTTCGCCCTACAGCCACTTTTGCGCTCAGTGCGGTCACGGCTTTGCCGCGGGGACGCTGGCTCCATCAGGAACCCGTCCCGAGATAGCCGAGAAGGAGTCGTCATGAAACACGCGTGGACACTCAGCCTCATCCTGCTGCTCGCCGCCTGCAACACCGCGAGCACACCCGCGCCGGTGATCCAGGGTTTTAGTGCTGTGCCCGACACGCTGCCTGCGGGCGGTGGCGAGGTCACCCTGAGCTGGACGGTCGAGGGGGCGACGTCGCTGGCGATCGACAACGGCGTCGGCGCGGTGACGGGAACGTCTATAACCGTGACGGTGACGGTCAGCACCACCTTTACCCTCACCGCAAGCAACGCCAGCGGCACAGCCACGAAGGCGACCACTGTCACCGTCCTCCCGCCTGCCAGCCTAGCCATCGACCCCCCTGCGCGGGGGGTGGTGGCGGGCGGTCCCGGCGTCCTCTTCACCGCCAACATCGTGGGCGCGCAAGGAACGGTGACGTGGACGCTGTCGGGTCCCGGTAGCGTCGCGCCTGAGAGCGGCCCGAGCACAACCTACACTCCGCCGGCCAGCGTGGACGCGTCGGAGACTGCCACCTTGACGGCGGCCTTGGCGGACCCCGCGCTCAGCGCCGAGGTGACGATTACCGTCAACCCGGCGGGCACGGCCATCGACACTACCCCGCCGATCGTGAGCCTCTCGAGCAGCCGCAGCGAGATCACGGCGCCCGGTGCGATCACGCTGAGCGCCAGCGCCAGCGACGACGTGGGCGTGAGCAAGGTTGTCTTCTTCGAGGGTACTACCAGGTTGGGTGAGGATGACAGCGCGCCCTACAGCTTCGAACGCCGCTTCGGCGCGGCCGACACCGGCACCTTCGGTTTCACCGCCGTCGCCTTCGACGCGGTGGGCAACAGTGGCTCGAGCCAAGCCGTCACCGTCGCCGTCAGCTCTGGAGCGCCGGGCGGCGGCCCCCCGCCAGGTGGACGGCCCGTGGTCATCCCCCCCACCACCAAGGTAGCCGATAGCGCCACGCAAGACGCGCTCGGCGCCTTCGACCCGGATAGCGGCACCATGCGCTTCACAGAGAACACGCTCCAGCTCCAGAGCCTGCGTCCCGATGACGTGCTGGTGGGCGAGCCGTCGGAAGCCGCGCCTTACGGCTACCTGCGCAAGGTCAAAACCATCCGCCGGGAGGGCGCCGGGGTGGTGCTCGAGACCAGCCAAGCCAACCTCACCGATGCGGTGCATCAGGGCGACCTGGACGCCGCGCAAGACCTGAAAGCCTCCGACCTGGAGTCCGCTACCGCCCTGGTGGAGGGGCTTAGCGTCGGCCTCGCGCCGCAAGATGCCATCGACATCGGGGACGGCTACAACTTCAAGCTCGAGTTCGACGAGACGGTGCTGGACATTGCCGAGGGGGATGTCAAGGTCAAGGTGCGGGTGGACGGCGTGCTGTACTTCAACGCGGGCTACAACATCGGTATCGGCATTGACAACATCAATCCTCGTGAGGGGCGCCTGACACCCGAAGTGGACCGTTTCGAGGCTTGGATCGGCTTCGACCAGGCCTCAATCCTTCATGTTTCGGGCGAGGCCAACGCCAAAATCACTAAGGAGAAGAAGGTCGCTGAGTACCGCTTCGAAACGAAGTGCTTTTTGATCGGGCCAGTTCCTGTCTGCGTCACTCCGACGGTGTACGCGTTTGTTGGCGCCAGCGGTGAAGTCAACCTCAGCTTTGACTACCGCGCGACCCAAACCGCTGCTGCCAGAGTCGGGGCTAAATGGACGGACGACAGGGGCTGGGAGGACATCAAACCCACCCCGAGCTTCAATACGACCTTCGATCAGCAATTTACCGTCAACGCCGCACTCAACGCCAAAGCCTATACCAAGACAGAGGGTGCGCTGATGTTCTACAACGCCGCTGGTCCTACCATCGGCGTGAAGTCGGGGATCGAACTCGACGCCGCCATTCCACGCAATCCCTTTTGGATATTGCGGGGCAACCTCGACGCCTACTACGGTTTCATCGTCGACCTTCCGGTGATCGGGCGGGTCGCCGAAAGTAATGGAACCCTTTACAGCCTCAGTAAAGAGTTTGGACGTTCGCCCAACGCCCCGCCAAAGTTCAGCAACGTCAAGTCCGATGTGATACAAGCCAGCATAGGTGTGCCCATCATCCTCGGGCCGCGCGCCGGCTTCAGCGGCTACTTTGACGTCATAGACCCTGAGGGCGAGCCGATCACACTCAGCGCGACCTCCGATCGCGATGGTGCGATTCCCTTGAACGTCACCTTCCGCAGTGGGGGCCTGCGCACAGTAACGGTGACGGCTAAAGACAAAGCGGGAGCCAGCGCAAGCATCACCCTCAAGGTAAATGTAGGTAACTCGCTGCCCATAGTGGACATCTCCGTCGCCACCGATTCCATACCCGCGACCGTGGATTACTTCGTTACGGCGCGCGCCTATGATCCCGAGTCATCGGGTTACCTCGGTTGTGACAGGCTGGTCTGGAGCGTTAGCGCACCCGACACGGTGACACCTCAACCCAAGAATGGTTCCTGCGACGCGGTGGTTGTCTTTGCCAATGAGGGGACGCGCACGCTCACTGTCACCGCAACCGACCCGCACGGCGGCAAAACCAGCAAGACGCTCACCGTATTCGTTAGCAAGGTCCCAGAGAATCGTCCGCCTGTGATCGATGGGGATTCCTTCTCCGTTCTGGCATTGAAGGGTCCGAGAGATCCATTTG
>JALZLY010000089.1 GCA_030858465.1 Deinococcota bacterium | reverse complement strand
TGCTGGAACGCCTGGCGGGGACTGTTCGCCTCCAGCCCCTGCTCACGAACGAGACGCTGGCACAGCTTCCAGGCGACTTCGAAGGTCAGTTCGAAGCGCAAGATGGCCGAGTCGCGGACGATGTCGCTCGAGGGCAGCGCCAAGGCCTCGCCGAAGCGGCCGAGACTATCGTCGAAGTCGGTGCGCAATCAAGGTTAGCCGGCAAGTTTCAGTCGGAAATGGCGTCCATCACGGCTACATCCCTTCAAGTTCGCTTGATATACGTAAGGGTGTTAGGCTGTCGGTATGGCCAACGCGGTGAAGTGGAAACTGAAAGAATACCTTCATTCGCACGGCATCACCGCCTATAAGCTTGCCGAAAAGACCAGCGGAGCCCTGTCTCGTACGGGCGTCTACCGGCTTGCCTCGGACGATCTGTCGGGAATCCGCTGAGGACCCAGCGTTCCTCACCACTGTGAAAGAGCCTGGCGAGGAATCTCTCGAAGCTTACTCGCTTCTGGAGGCGGTCGAGATCAACACCCTCTCGTCTCGTCTGGCTTTTTAGACGATCAGTTAGGGACTTGCGGAAGTCGGCGGCGGTCCGGTAGATCAAGGGAGCCTCAGGTAGGCAAAGCGTTCGCGCGCGGGTTCGGGAGCAGCTTTGGTGGCTTCCTCGAGGCGGGCGCGTCGTACCAGCCCCCGCTCGAGCGCTTCTTGTGTGGCGCCGTAGAGGTGTTCCGGGCTCAGTGGGCTGTCGGCTACATCGAGCAGCGTCCTTAGCGGGGTGGTGATCCGGTAGCCGTCCCGCACCGTAGTATCCTCTTCGGCTAGCTCACGCTTATGCAGGACCACGCCTTTTGGTATGCCCTTGCGAAAGCCCTTGGGCACCGTCAGGTGAACCTTACTCGGCATCACGTCGCTCAATTCATAGACGCGCAACGCGGTATCGTGCGAGATGACCGCCTGCACCCAGCCCTCCCTGTTTCGGCTCCATAGCATCAGGCGGATCAGCTCCTCATCCGCGGAGCTTGGATAGTGGCGGAGTCTGAAGATGCCCCAACCCTCATCGAGCCAGTGGCCTTGCTTGCGGTGATAGCTCTGGGAGGCGTAGCTGTAGCCGGCTTCCTGAGCCTGTGCGGCGGTAAAGAAACCGGCTTGCCGGTCGGCGATGTCAAACAGATAGGTCTGTGGATCGGCAGGTGTGTTCACAGCTATGACCAGTTTACAAAAAACTCAAATAAACTTAAAGCTTTTTGTGGTCGGTCGTTTGAGCGGCGTCATGCGGGTACGCCAGCGATCTGTATCGAGCATGGCGCAGGCGCGATAGGCTGAGCGTTCACAGGTATCAGGCTAGCAAGCGCAGGTCCACCCGGTAGGGCTCGGTAGTCGCCGTGATCTCAGCGAACGCCGGGTGCAAGGGGTTGATCAGGTAGTTCGACTCCTCCATCACTACCCGGCTGGGAACCTCGAGCACGCAGCTCCGCCCGTCTCTCAGCCAGCGGTCCCCGTAAGCGCGGCTGTCGAAGCGCTCAGGACCTTTTGTGAAAGCCTCGAGCGCTTCATGGTCCAGCGCCCCGACCAGCGACTCCGGGATCCGGATGCGGCTTTTGACGTAGTGCGCGAGCTGCGCTTTGTTCTGCAGGTTGACGAAGAGCTCGAGCGTGGCGAGCGCCAGACTGCTCGAGCTGTAGACGATGCGCCTCCCCTGCGCGTGCCAGCGGCCCGGCGCGAAGAGCCCGCCGTTTCCCGTCATCGCTTGGTCCTGGTAGAGGTCCCTCGTCAGCCGCCAGGCGGTGATCAAGGATAGAGACCCCAGGCAAGCTGCCTGAGCAAGACGCTCACCGCCTCCGCCCCAGGGTCGGTGTCGAGCAGGCTGAGCGGCGTAGCTCCCAGGGCGGGCAGCGAGGTCTTGAGCCAGACTCTGGCGTCCGCCTCGTCGCCGAAAAAGCTCACCGCCTCGCGGTAGATGCGCGCCACGCGGCTGAGGGCGTTGCTCTCGCTCAGGTTGAACACCCCCTCCTGCTGGCGCTTGGTCAGGGTGCGCCTGGGGACGCCCAAGAGCTTGGCGAGCTCGTCGGTGCTCACCTGGAGGGCCGCTCGCAAGAGGGTAAAGCTCTCGAAAGGCAGGCCTTCACGTACCGCGCGGATCTGCCGGTCGTCGATCTCACTGAGCTGTTGCATCGTCACCCTGTCACCTCGGGCAATACTACCATGAAAATCAGCAAAGTTGCCTAGGCTGCCTTGTAGAGCCGGGCGTGCTGCTGGTTGCGACGGAACTGCCAATAAGCATCCCGATCACCGTTGAGCCGCACCCCGCGGCGATGCTCAAGCCCGGCGGTGTCCTTTACCTCAACGATTTGGTCTATTCCTTCGAACCGGGCGATGCCGGGCGGGCCATCGAGGTGTGGCTGGACGAGGTGGCGGTCGAACAGGGTGACGGCTTTCCCCGCGGCTTTTTTGAAGCGCACGTGCGGGAAGAGTACAGCACCTATACCTGGCTGCTCGAGGCGATGCTCGACAAGGTTGGCTTCCGTATAGAGGACGCTTGGTACGATCTCAAAGCCTACGCTGCTTACATCTGTGTCAAGTGGTGAAGGTGACCTGTCCTGTAACGGCTATGGCCCTATGACCACAAAGGGTTTCTTGCCAAAGAGACGGTAGGTGGAAAAGTCACTCCTATCAACGGTGAATATCTTGGTGAGCGATAGGCGCTCCGCAAGTGCGACCAACGAAGCATCGGCAAAGTCCATCGGCAGGTCGTGGTATTTATGCATCAGTTCGCCCATACGAACCAGTTCAGCTGGCGACGGGTGTTCCAGCAACAGGTCGCTGCGGTGAACGAGCTTCCAGAGCGCTTCTTGTGCCAGCCAGCCCATTCTGGCATGAACAACATACATGGCCTCGGTCAGCACAGGCATGGTGGTGTAAAAGGGACAGTTCAAACTTTGAATAATGCGCGCACACTCGGCGTGATAGGCGTCGTTTTTGTTGAAAACAGCTATCAGCGGCCCAGCATCAATCAGGATGTCGGTCATGCTTGTCGTTTACGAGGTCGCAAAAGACCTCGGAAGAACGCTCAGATAGCTCGCTCGGCCCCTCACCAACGCCAATCACATCACTGTAGCGGCCTGGCCCCGTCTCTGCAATTTCTCGGTCACAGTAATCCTCCAACGCTAAGCGGTGAAGCTGCGAGAGCGTGAGCCCCTTCATCGCCGCCACTTTGCGCATTTTTTCCTTTACCCTAGGATCTAGACGCACACTGCTCATCGCTATCGCCTCTTTTATAGTGTATCACATACTTTATAAATGTAGTACATCAATGGGTAGGTTCTTATCACGAGTGAGGTTCAGCCATGCAAATTAGAAGATACCGTAATTGCTAGTTCATCCTAGTCGAGGTTGGTGCAGATGATTGCCAGCAGTGAGGCATGCACTTTGATGAAGAAGCCCTGGTTGGTGCGAGCCTTGAGCTGCTGAGCGCCCATACCCCATGCGGGGCACTTTGCTCTCCAGTTGGCTGTTCACCGTCCCTTCGGGAAGCTACGCGAATTCAATCCCATGCCGATAACGCTTTAAGGCAAAGAACTCCGACAAGGTGTTCTGCTCTTTCATGTCCTTACGCCGTGTGGGCACCAGCTTCACTCCCGTTTCCTCTAACAAAGTCCTCTCGTCATCACTGCTGTTATAGCCTTTGTCGCCATAGACGCACACCCCTGTCGGTAGCACGTAACACAGCTCATGAACGGGCGCGAGGTCATGATGACTCGCTTCCAGAAGAGCAAAACTGACGGGGACGCCTTGTGGAGTACAGATCAGGTGCAACCTCCAACCAATACCCCATCCGGGGCACAAGCGAACTTCTCCTTCTTAGCGGCACAGTAGCCGCAGAAGACCTTGCCCCTGACCTTCTTGCAGCGCCTGGCTCTGACGCGCTTGCAGTTCGCGCAGCTTCCCGAAGGGACAGGCAAGGGCAAGCTGTCGATGATGAACACTTCCCCTTTGGCAAACAGTTCTCCCAGCAGCACCAGCGCGCTCTCCAGCCACCAGGCCAAGGCATGAAGCCGGCGGTTGTAACGTGACACGCTCAAAGCAGGGATGTAGCCTGAGCG
>JALZLY010000088.1 GCA_030858465.1 Deinococcota bacterium | reverse complement strand
TGACTCGAGTGCGAAGGCCGCACTCGAGTCAGCCTCCTCAGCCACGCCGCTCAGTTGCCGACGAGGCCGCTCAAGCCCTGCATCACGATCCTTATCTCCTCTTCGCTGAGCGCCCGGTCGAAGATGGCCACCTCGTCGATGAGGCCGTCCCACCAGTCGCCGGCGGGGGCCTGCGGCGACTTGGTGCCGATAAAGAGGCGGTTGTTCTCGGGCTGCACCAGCTCGGCGCCGCTGGACTCGATCTCCGAGATCAGCTCGCCGTTGACGTAGAGCCTGATGTGTTCGCCGGCGTAGACGCCCGCCAGATGAGACCACTGTCCGAGCACGATGGCCTCGCCCTGGTCGATGGCGACGCGGTCCGGTTGGGCGTTGGGCCCGGCCTGGAAAATGAACTCGCCGAACTCGAAGAGGAAGCGGTAGTGGTTGTCCTCGATGCCGTACTGCAGTTCATCGGGATTGTAGCTGCCCGCCTGCAGGATACGGCGGTTAGGAAATTGTTCCTCTACGTCGGGCAGATCCTCGAGGTAGATCCACACGGTGATGGTCAGCTCGTCTGCGGGGCTTAGACCCTCGGTGTTCTCGACCTCGAGGTAGTTTTCGCCCGGAATGATCCGCGCGGCGCTGCCGAATTGCCCTTCGGCCCACGAGGCGTTGTGGAAGCTGCCGTGATGGCCGTGCCCCGAGGCGTCACTGACCGTGTCCCCCTCGCCCTCGTCGAAGAGCCAGGCGCCGACGAGGTTGCCCGCTAAGGGATGGGGCGTCACACTGACCTCTTCGGACTGGGCCTCGGCGCTCTGGCCCAGCGAGGTGACCACATAGTAATAGGTCACCTCATCCTCGAGGCCGCTGTCGGTGTAGCTCGGCTCCTGGGTGGCGGCGACCTCTTCGTAGGGGCCGCCGGGCTCGAGGCCACGCTCGATCCGGTAGCCCGTGGCGCCAAAGACCGGCGTCCAGGAGAGCCGCGCCTGTCCTCCCGCGCCCGCGGCCGTGACCGACTCCGGCGCGGCCAGCTCGGGCGCGGTGAAGGTCCTGCTTTCGCTCATCACCTCGTTGCCGGACCAGTCCCTGACGACCAGGCGGTAGTGGTAGGTGGTGTCGGGTTCCAGGCCCTCCAAGACGTGAACGTGGTTGCCGTCCAGGGCGTCTTGCTGCTCGGTCGTCCGGCCGTAGCTGTCGTCGCTGCCGTACTCGACCTGACCAATGGAAGGCGCATCGGTCTGCCAGCGGATCTCCCACTGCTGATCCTGGTTGAGGCCGGCTTCGGGTTCCCCCGTGATCTCCGGCGCCTGCGCTTGCGCCGTCACGGCAAAGGCCAGAAGAATGACGAGCGCGACTCTCGATAGACATTGAGCGTTGGACATGAAGGTTTCCTCTCTTCTCCTCGACGCGAATACCGCTTCCTTAGCGGACGAGGACCGCCGTGCCGAAGGTCTCGGGGTCGCCCCAGACCCAACCCTCGGGGAAGTAGATCTGACCCACGCGCTCGCCGCCCGGCTCGTCGGCGTCGTTGACGCCGACGGCGACGGGGAAGGTCGCCTCGGCTTCGGACGTGGTGCCGGTGGCCTCCTCGACGAGCTCGAGGGGGAAGGCCACCTCGACCGTGTAGCCGCTGTCGTGGGTGACCAGAGCCGCCTCGATCTGAGCGGTGTCCATGCCGCCCCAGGAGTGGACGTAGGTTTCGCCGTCGGCGAGGGCGACGCCGAACTGCTGGCCGCCCAGCCATATTTCCACCGCGTCGTTTTGCCAGATGTCGCCGCCACTGCGCTCGAAGACGAGCACGTCGTCGCTGACCTCGATGGCCACGTAGAGCTTGTCGTCGTCCCAGGCGAACTGCGCCACGGCGCTCAGGTCGGCGTCGTCGGTCACGTCAGTGGCGTCCGCCGTCATGGTGTGATCGATCTCGATAGGCGCCCACATCGGCCAGTCGGTCAGGTCGCCGTCGACGCTGATGGCGTCGGTTCTGGGAACGGCCACGGCCGACTCGCCGGCACCGGCCAGCACCTCGCCGAAGTCGGGCTGCGCCGTCGTCTGCACCGGCGCCGAGGCCGCCTCGCTGCCCTCCTGGCCCAGCGCGGAGACAACGTAGTAGTAGCTGGCCTCGTCCTCCAGGCCGGTCTCGCTGTAGCTCGTCTCCTGGGTGGTGGCGACCTCCTCGAAGGGACCGTCGGCGGTCTCGCCGCGCTCGATCCGGTAGCTCGAGGCCCCGAAGACGGGATTCCAGCTCAGCTGCGCCTGACCGCCGCTGACAAAGCCCCGCAAGGCCTCCGGAGCCTCTAGGGCAGGGGTGCTGAAGGTCATGTCCTCGCTCACCGTCTCGTTGCCCGACCAGTCGCGAACGACCAGGCGGTAGTGGTAGCTGGTGCCCGGCTCGAGGCCCTCCAAAACGTGAACGTGACGGCCGTCCAAGGCGGCCTCCTCGTCGGTCATCTGGCCGTAGTTCTCATCGGCGCCGTACTCGACCTGGCCGAGGCCGGGGCTGTCGGTCTGCCAGCGGATCTCCCACTGCTGGTCCTGGCCGAGGCCGGTTTCGGGTTCCCCGGTGATCTCCGGCGCCTGTGCCTGCGCCGTCACGGCAAAGGCCAGCGCGAGAACCGCGGCGAGCTGAACGCATCGTCTGATCATGTCTTCTCCTTTTTGTTTGCGTCTCGGGGTCATCGCCCTCGAGCCTCACCCTCAAGTCTTAGCGTGTCCTGGCCGCGGGTGCCGAAGCTGCGATAGCAGTCCCGGCACTCGCGGCGATCGAGTCCTCTTACTCCCGTTACTCCCGCGGGACGCCCGGGCCGACGAGCTGCACCCAGTTCACCCGCAGATCCACCTCGCCGCCGTCCTCCGCGCCGCCCTCCGCGCCGGCGACCAGATAGAGGTCATGGACGCCTTCGGCGCCCTCCAAGGGAATCGCCACCGTCTCCCAGGCGTCCTCGTCGTCCGCCGCGACCTCCACCGTGCCGAGCAACTCGCCCTGGTTGCTGCCCAGGCGCAGCTCCAGGGTGCCGCCCGTGGTGCCCGGCGCCACGCGGATGAAGGCGGGGTTGCGGCCGGTCAGGTTGACGCCCTGCCAGGCGAAGTAGTCGCCCGCCGTCCTGGCCTGCAGGTCTTGCTCGCCGTCCTCGTCGCTTGTGCTCACCGGGTTGAAGCCGGAGACGACGTCGTAGCTCTGCGCCTGCAGGCGGGTGTAGCGAACAACGTTTTCTACGCTGTCGGAGAGGCCGCCGGAGTCGGTGGCGGTCAGGCTGACGAGGTAGCGCACGTCGCCGTGCCAGTCGAGGTCCTCGGGAATGTCCACGTCGCCGCTCGCACCCGTAAAGGCGGCGAGCTCCTCGCTCCGCTCCGCGCCGTCCTCGAGGTAGTGGGCGGTGACGGTCCACTGAAGCGCCTCGCCCGAAAGCATGCCGTCCTCGGGGTCCATCGCCTGGCCCTCGAGCGTCAGGGTCCGGCCGGGCTCGGTCATGGCCCCCGGCGCGGGCCAGACGATCTCGGGGCTGGGCACGGTGTTGCCGACGACGACCTCGACCACAGCGGCCTCGCTCATTTCACCTTCAGAATCGGTGACGGTGAGGGTGGCGGTGTAGACGCCCTTGGCGGTGTAGGTGTGGCTCACGGTCTGGCCGGTGGCGGAGGAGCCGTCGCCGAAGTTCCAGGAATAGGTC
>JALZLY010000087.1 GCA_030858465.1 Deinococcota bacterium | reverse complement strand
CGGCTCCTTCTCGCCGCGCTACCCGCTACTCATTCCCACCGTCCTGCGCGCCGGGCAGGCGCTGGGCTCGCCGCTCATCGTGCAGATCTCGCAGAAGGACATGAGCCGCTGCGGCGTGGAGGTAAGCCTCTTCGCCGAGGCCTTCTACCGCTTCCTGCAAGAGGGGGACATCACGGTGCCGGTGGTGCTCCACCTCGACCACACCGAAGACGAGAGGATCATCGCGGAGGCCATTGCCGTGGGTTTCTCGTCGGTGATGATCGACGCCTCCCACATGAGCCTAGAAGGCAACATCGCCACGACCAAGGCGGTGGTGGACTACGGGCACGCGTGCGGCGTGTCGGTGGAGGGTGAGCTGGGCACCATCGGCGCCTACAGCTTTTCCGAGACGGACATGAGCGACGACGTCCGCTACACCGACCCGGACGAGATCGAGCGCTTCGCGCGCGAGACGCAAGTCGACGCGGTGGCCGTGTCGGTGGGCACCGTCCACGGCGTCAAGGCCGGCACAGCTACTTCCGTGGACCTGAGGCGCCTGACAGCCCTGCGGGCGAGGACCGGCGTGCCGCTGGTGCTCCACGGCGGCTCCGGCATTCCCGCAGAGATGATGTGGGCGGCCATCGCCCTCCCCGGCGGGGGGGTCAGCAAGGTCAACCTGGCGACCGACCTCGAGCTCGCCATGCTGGCGGCGCTGGAAAGCAAGGAGCGGCTGGTGAACACGCAAGTAGAAGCCCTGTCGCCCCAAGCGCTCGAGCGGGCTCAGGCAGCGGTCGAGGGCGTCGTCAGCGAGAAGATCCGCTCGTTTCTGCTCAGCGAAGGACGAGCGCAGCCCGACCCGACGGTGCCCGGCGTACGGGCGCAGACGTCGTGACCTCGCCCTTTGCCGTGCGCGGGATGATCGAAGGCTTCTACGGCGTCTACTACACCCCGCCCGAGCGCCACAGCCTCCTCCGCTTCCTGGGCAAACACGGCTACAGTCTTTACGTCTATGCCCCCAAGAACGACCGCCAGCACCGGGCGCGCTGGCGCCAGCCCTACCCCGCGGGCGTGATGGCGCAGTTCGCCGCTGCCATCCGGGTCGCCGGGGAGGCGGGCGTCGACTTCTGCTACGCGCTCAGCCCCGGCGCCGACGTCTGCTACAACTCCGTGGCGGACTTCGCGGCGATGACAGCGAAGTTCGCCGCCTTCTCCCATCTGGGCGTGCGCACCTTCAGCCTGCTGCTCGACGACATCCTGCCTGACTTCCAGCACGAGGCGGACCGCGAACACTACCGCTCCTACGCGGAGGCGCACGCCGACCTCTGCAACCGCGTCCACCGCTGGCTGAAGGACTTGGACACCGCCTGCACGCTCAGCATGTGCCCCACCGACTACCACGGCGTCGCCCCCTTCAGCCCCTACCTGCACGAGCTGGGCGAGAGGCTCCACCCTGACATCGACATCTTCTACACGGGCCCGCAGGTCTGCTCGAGCAGGGTCTTAGCAAGCGACGCCGCGGCCTTCGCGCGGGCGGCGCGGCGCCCGCCCCTCATCTGGGACAACTACCCCGTCAACGACGGCGGCATGGAGCGGGAGATGCACATCGGCCCGATCCGCGGGCGTGACGCCTCCCTGGCTGGCGCGGTCAAGGGTGTTGTCGTCAACACCATGATCCAGCCGGAGGCCTCGAAGATTTCGCTTTTGACATTCGCCGACTTTTTCGCCGATCCCGAAGGCTACGACCCCGAGAGTTCCTGGGGGAGGGCGCTTAGGGAGGTCGCGGGACGGGAGAGCGCTGCGACGCTGCGCCTCTTCGCGGAGAACTCGCTGCACAGCTGCCTCGGCACGCCGGAGGCGGAGACCCTGGAGCGGCTCGTGTGGGGGGCGCTAGCCGCGCTCCAGCGCGGCGAGGGCGTGACTGGCCCTGAAGTCCGGACCCTGGCCGAGTACCTGGACGCACTCGACGAGGCCTGCTACCACCTCAAGTACCACATGGACAACCTGGCGCTCAGGAACGAGCTCCTGCCCTGGCTCGAGCTCCTGGAAGGTTGGCTCTGGCTGGGCCGGCACGCCCTGGAGGTGCTCGCCGCTCAGGAGGCGGGCGAGCCTTTCGAGAGGCCGCTGGGAGCGATGAACGAAGAGCTCGCCAAGGCCCAGCGGCACCCCAAGCGCGTCGCGGGGACGGCGCTGGTGCCGCTGGCGGACTTCGTCCGGGCGCAGGTGGAGCGCGGGGTGCGGGTGTGAGCGACCTCGTCCTCGCCCTCGATTTCGGCGGCACCAAGCTGAGCGCGGCGCTGGCGAGGCGCGGCGAGCGGCAGTGGAGGGACCGGCGCCTGGCGCTGTCCGAGCCCGGCGCTACGGCGCGAGACGACCTCGCTCTGATGGACACGTTGGCCGGGGCGCTGCTCGGCGCGGCGCATCCCGCCGCCGTCGGGGTGAGCTTCGGCGGCCCCGTCGAGGCTAGGACCGGCACGGTCCGCCTCTCCGACCACGTGCCCGGCTGGAAGGCCCATCCCCTCAAAGAGCGGCTCGAGCGCGACTACGGTGCCCCCGCCAGCGTCGACAACGACGCCAACGTCGCTGCCCTGGGAGAGTCGCGCTACGGAGCAGGGCAGGGCTGTCACAGCCTCCTCTACATCACCGTCAGCACGGGCGTCGGCGGCGGCTGGGTGTTGGGCGGCGAGGTCTGGCGCGGCGCGGGAGGGATGGCGGGGGAGATCGGCCACACCGTCGCCGACCCGCAGGGCCCGCCCTGTTACTGCGGCAAGCGCGGCTGCGTCGAGCGGCTCGCCTCGGGGCCCTACATCGCCGCGCGGGCGGGGGAGTGGCTGCGGGAGCAACCAGGCCGCGGGGAGCGCTTGCGCGCCCTGGTCGGGAGCGACCTAGCGGCGATCACCGCCAAGCACGTGAGCGAGGCCGCCGCCCTGGGCGACGAGCTCGCCTGGGCGTCGCTCGAGACGGCCGCCTGGGCGCTCGGCATCGGCATCGGCAACGCGGCCAACCTGATGAACCCCCAGCGCTTCGTCCTGGGCGGCGGGGTGACGAAGTCCGGCGCGCGCTTCTGGGAGGCCTTGCGCCGCACTGCCCGCGAGACGGCCAGGGCGGAAATCGAGCTAGACATCGTGCCCGCCGCCTTAGGCGACGACGCGCCGCTCTGGGGTGCGGTCGCACTGGCCGAAGACCTGCTCTCTGGGGAGGCCTCGTGACGGAAGCTTTGATTCAGGCGGGCAGGGAGCAGGCGGAACGGATTCTGCTCGCCAACGGCGGCGAGCTCGGCCTGCTTGGCTCCAACCAGGCCTACAAGCAGGTGTGGGCCAGGGATAGCATGCTCTGCGGCTTTGGCCTGCTGCTCTGCCGCGACCAGGAGGGCGCGGCCATCTTCAGGCGGTCGCTCGCTACGCTCAGGCGCTACCAGTCGCCGCTCGGCAAGGTGCCCCACAACGTCGGCCTGGCTAACCTGGACGACCCCGCCCTCGTCGCCCACGGCGGCAGCCTGGAAGGGGAAGAGGGCCGCGTGGTGATGGACACCGCTCACGCCGGCTGCGTGGACGGCAACCTCTGGTACATCGTCGGCCACTACGCCCACTATGCGGCCACGGGTGGCCTGGACTTACTGCGGGAGGCCTGGCCCAGCCTCGAGGCGGCCCTGCTGTGGCTGCGCTACCAGGACTCCAACGAGTGCGGGTTGTTAGAGGTCCACGAGGCGATGGACTGGGCGGACCTCTTCGTCAACCGCTACAACGTCCTCTACGACAACGTGCTCTACTACGCCTGCTGGCAGGGCATGGCGCAGATGGCAAGCGCGCTGGGGCTCGAACCTGAGCCCTACACCAGCGGCGCGCTCGACGTGCATATGAAGCTGAATGCCGTCCTCTGGGTCGGCCCGGAGTCGCCCAGGGACTGGTCCTGGCTCGCCTCCGAGCGCAAGGAGTGGGTCTACACACTGCGGCGCCTCGAGACCGAACTCGTCGAGCGTCCCTTCTACCTGCCCTACCTCGCCTTTCGCGACTACGCCGACCGCTTCGACACCCTGGGCAATCTGCTCGCCATCCTCTTCGGCGTGGCGGACGAGCCCAAGGCGAACAAGATTCTCGACTACATCCACGGCTGCGGCCTGAACGAGCCCTACCCGGTGCGCGCGCTCTACCCAGTTATCCAGGAGGGCGAGCGTGACTGGCGCGAGTACTACCGCGTCCGCAACCTCAACCTGCCGCACCACTACCACAACGGCGGCGCCTGGCCCTTCATCGGCGGGATTTACGTGGCGGCGCTGGTGCAGGCGGGCCGCCTGGAGGAGGCGCGGCGGCAGCTGGCGAAGCTCGCCGACATGAACCGCCAGGGCAGGCGGGGCGAGTGGGAGTTCAACGAGTGGTTCCACGGGCTCTCCGGCCGGCCGATGGGCTACGGCGGCCAGTCCTGGTCGGCGGCGATGTTCCTCTTCGCGGCGGACGCCGTAGCCACGGGCAGGGTCAACATCCTGAACGCCGAGCGCGGCTGGGCCGCCGGCGCGACGGCGATGGTCCAGGCCGCCTCGCCGCGAGCGTGATGCGGAGGCTTTCGGAAAACCTCTACCTCTTCGAGGACACCTGCTGCGTCTACCTCGTCAAGAGCGGCCGTGAGGGCGTCCTCGTCGACTTTGGCAGCGGCGCGGTCCTGGAGGGGCTCGAGGCGGCCGGGGTCACGCGCGTCACCGACATCCTGATGACCCACCACCACCGCGACCAGGGACAGGGGCTCGCTATAGCCGCCGCGGCCGGTATCCGCCTCTGGGTGCCTCACGCTGAGCAGGACCTCTTTCACAGCGCAAGCGAGCACTGGCAGGCGCGCGAGTTCTACAGCTCCTACAACAACCGCCAGGACCGCTTTTCGCTTTTAGAGAGCGTGCCCGTCACAGGGACGCTCGAGGACTACGCGAGCTACCACTTCGGCGACCACACCTTCCAGGTCGTCCCCACGCCCGGCCACACCACCGGCTCGCTCAGCCTGCTCGCGGATATCGACGGGCAGCGCGTCGCCTTCACCGGCGACCTCATCGCCGGGCCGGGCAAGGTCTGGTCGCTGGCGGCTACGCAGTGGTCCTACAATGGCGCCGAGGGCGTGGCGGCGAGCGTCGCCTCCCTGCTCGACCTCAAGGAGCGGGCACCCGAAAGGCTCCTGCCCTCGCACGGCGAGCCGATAACGGCGCCCGAAGCGGCCATCGACCTCCTCGTCGAGAGGCTGTGGGCGCTCCTGCGGCAGCGCGGGCAGAACCCGCGGCTGTTCAGCTTGCGCGAGGCACCCTTCGAGCGGCTGACGCCGCACCTGCTCCGCAACCGCACCGCCATGGCCTACCACTACGTGCTCCTCTCGGGGAGCGGCAAGGCGCTCTTCATCGACTTCGGCTACGACTTCGTGACAGGCGTCGCAGCGGGCGCGGACCGGGCCTCGAGGCGCCCCTGGCTCTACAGCCTGCCGGCCCTGACGCGCGATTTCGGCGTCACCGCCATCGACGTGGCCCTGCCCACCCACTACCACGACGACCACGTCGCCGGGCTCAACCTGCTGCGCGACGTTCACGGCACGAAGGTCTGGGCGGCGGAGACCTTCGCGGACGTTCTTGAGCGCCCCGAGCGCTACGACCTGCCCTGCCTCTGGTACGACCCCATTCCCGTCGACCGCGTCCTGCCGCTCGGTGAGCCCATCCACTGGGAGGAGTACACCCTCACCCTCTACCCCCAGCCCGGCCACACCCTCTACGCGATGGCCGTCATGCTCGAGGTCGACGGCAAGCGCGTCCTGGCCATCGGTGACCAGTACCAGGGCGGCGAGGAGGCGCAGACGAACTACGTCTACAAGAACGGCTTCGGCTTGGGCGACTATATAAGGAGCGCCGAGCTCTACCGCAAGCTCGAGCCCGACCTCATCCTCTCCGGCCACTGGGACCCCTTGTGGGTGACGCCAGGATACTTCGACACTTTGGACGCGCGCGGCGAGGCGCTAGCGCGCCTGCACCACGTCCTGTTGCCCCTTGAGACCGTAGATTTCGGTGCATCCGACGCCGGCGTGACGATTCGGCCCTATCAGGCTCAGGTAGCGGGAGCGCAGGAGGTGTCTGTGGAGGTCGAGGTTCGCAATCCTTTTGCAACGATTGAGGAGGCCACGGT
>JALZLY010000086.1 GCA_030858465.1 Deinococcota bacterium | reverse complement strand
GCCCAGCCCCTTGGGAGCCCAGCGAGGCCGACAGCGCCAGCGTCATCGCTAAGGCGCCCAAGAGCACCTGAAGCAGCGTCAGGAGGCTGCGCAGCGGTCTCGTCTTCAGCCGCCGCAAGGCGCTGCGCAGCGAGAGGCTGAGGAGTGACACTAGAACTCCCTCAACGCTTCGACGATGCGCACCTTTGAGGCCATGACCGCCGGATAGAGGCCAAAGAGCAGGCTGACGCCGACCGCTAAAGCCAAGCCGACCAGCACGGCGGGCAGCGAGAGGCTGAGCGCGGGCCCTGTCAGCGCCGGCTGGCCCGCCATCATCGCCTGCATAAAGCTGTTAAAGGCCGCGAGCAGGCCGTAGCCCGCCACAACCCCCAATGTGCCCCCCAGCACGCCTAAGAGCAGCGCCTCGGCGAGAAACTGGCCGCGGACGAGCCCCCGGCTGGCCCCCAGACTGCGGTTGATGCCGATTTCGCGGTGGCGCCTCAACACCCGCGCCAGCATCAGGTTCATGATGTTTAAAGCGGCTACGACGAGGCCGGTCGAGGCAAAGGCGGCGATGACCAGACTGATCAGGCGCCACTGGCTGCTAAACTCGCCGATGAAATCGTTCGATGACACGCTCACCCGCTCCCCCCAGGCTCCCCGGGCGAAGGCCTCGAGCTCGGCGCGGGCCTCGCCCAGACGTGCAGCGTCGGCGACGGCGAACTTCAGCTCGCGGACGCCGCCAAAAGGCGAGGGCGTAAACGGCACCAGCGCGTCAGGGCTGAAGCCTTGCTCGAGCGGGTCAGGCTCACTCAGCAGCCCGATAATGGTGTAGCGCTCCTCGTTGAAGCCAAAGGCGACCTCCTTCCCGAGAGGGTCACCCTCGAGCCCGAGCCGCTCGACCAGCCCCGGCGTCGCCAGCATCACCCGCCCCCCTTCGGCGAAGTCGCTCTCCGACGGGAGGCTGCCCGAGGTGACTTGGACCTCCGCCGCGGCGAGGTAGTCCTGCGTAACCGCGTAGGCCTGGACGAAGCCTCCATCATCCGGCAGCGAGAAACCGCGAAAGTCCTGAATATAGGCGTAGTCCACGCTGGGGGCTGCCTCCCGGGCGCGCGCTAAGTCGTCGAGCGTCAGCGCCACGGCTTCATCCGAGGCAAGACCGATTTCGCGCGCGGGCGCAGGCGCAGACCCCGGGGTAAAGAAGGCCCTGTAGTCGTCCGCCCGGGCCTGAAGGCTGATCTCGCGGGAAAAGAGCATGTCACCAAAGCGCGCCTGCTGCTGCCGCCCGATATCCAAAAAGGCCGCCACCGCCGTCACCACGCCGACCCCCAGGGCAACCGCCACGGTGATGAGGACGGACTCGAGCCGGCGCGTCCTGAACTGCCTCAAGGATTGTTTGAGCACATCGGTCAGTTGCATGCCACCCCACCTTCTCCAGTTTGCCAGATGACCGGCACGTTAGCATGAGAATTGTCTTTCACAAAGTCTATTCTCCTTTCCCTTTAAGTCACAGAATTTGGGCCGGTGGTTCCGTCTGTACTCCCATCCTTTTGAAACTCCTCTTCCGGGTGCTACACCTGCTTTGTGTTTTTCTCCCTTAACTTTTGGCAATCCTTGCTGCGCAAGGACTGGTTTTAGGGGTTCGTCAACGCCTGTAAGACAGCGTAGACATTCTGTAGCTGCTAACGCAAGAGAAAACCTCATGCTCTAAAGGTGAACTTTTCACGGTCAAAGGGTGAAAAGTTCATCTTTAAGGCAAGCGTTCCAGATGGGGAGTTTTTACAAGAGCTTGTCGAAGTCCTCGCCGCCAAGCGTCGGCAACACCCCTAAGTAGGAGAGCGACAGCGCCACGTGATTACGCAGTTGCAGCTTGTCTTTGATGCTCGAGATCAGGTTCGAAACCCCCGCCTTGGAGATGCCGATCCTTGGCGCGCCAAGGATGATGTCGTCGTTGTGGGCGGAAAAGGCCACGAGGCGTAAGACCTGCCGCTCGCGCTGGCTGAGCGGACTAGCTCCCAAGGGTGGGCCGCTATAAAAGGTCTCTCCCGAGGCGACTCTCTTTAGAGCTTGGGGAACATCGGCGGGCTCGAGGGCCAAGACCACGAGCCCTTCAGGCTGCAACTCGAGCAGGTCGCGCAGGTAGTGAGGCGAGCGGTTGCCGGTGACGACGAGAGCGGGGCGGGGGATGGTCCGCAGCCCCTTGAGGGCGTAACCCCAAGGAGCGTCCACTTCATGCTGACGGAGCACTAGGTATGCAAGGAGAACGTTTAAGCCGCGGTTATTTGCCATATGTGGTACGCTTCAGCTATGCAGAAGACGACCCTTTATCTACCTGCTGAACTTCATAAGTTGCTTAAAGAGGCGGCCAAGCATGAGCAAAAAAGCCAGGCTGAGCTGATCGAGGTTCTCTTTGACTACATGAAAACGCAGCCGGGACCGGTGCCAAGTTGTATAGGCGTTGCTGAAGACGCGGGCGTCACCGCGCGAGAGAGCGAGGAGCGGATGCTAGCGTCATTGCCTGTGCTGAACGCGGTGGAGGGTGCGTCTTGATGCTTCCTCTGCGGCACTACGGGGCGACGGACTCTTTGGGTTGACTGGTGGTGTGGTTGGTGATAAGCTGTGAACGTTCACAGCTCGAATGGTTTTGTAACCGCATTATACGTTATACTTGACCAGCTAAACCATCTAATGCGCACTATGGAGCCAACGCTCATGCCTGATACAGACAACCATGACCATCGCTACGCAATCGGAGTCGATTACGGCACGGAGTCCGGGCGGGCCGTGCTGGTAAGGCTAAAGGACGGCAAAGAGGTTGCCAGCGCGGTTCACCCCTACGGCGACGGGGTGATCGACAAGCGCCTCCCAGGAGGTAAGAAGCCGCTGCCGCCCGACTGGGCGCTGCAAAACCCTGAGGACTACCTCGAGGTTTTAAAGAGGACGGTACCGGCGGTACTCCAAGAGAGCGGCGTTCGCCCTGAGCAGGTTGTCGGCGTCGGCATCGACTTCACCTCCTGCACCATGCTGCCGACGCTCGCTGACGGAACGCCGCTTTGTCGCCTGCCCGAGCTGCGCGACGAGCCGCACGCCTGGGTAAAGCTCTGGAAGCACCACGCCGCGCAGCCGCAAGCCGACCGCATCAACGAGACGGCGTGCGCCATGAGCGAGCCTTGGCTGGCGCGTTACGGCGGCAAGATCAGCAGCGAATGGTTTTTTAGCAAGGCTTTGCAGATTTTAGAGGAGGCGCCTGACGTTTACCACCAGGCCGACCGCCTTATCGAGGCGGCCGACTGGGTTGTCTGGCAGCTCACCGGGGTGGAGACGCGCAATGCCTGCACCGCCGGTTATAAAGCCATGTATCAGGACGGCGCCTTCCCGAGCCGGGACTTTTTTGCCGCGCTGCACCCTCAGTTCGCCGATGTCGTCGAGACGAAGATGCTCTTTGAACTCGCGCCGCTCGGCGCCAAAGCGGGTGCGTTGACGGCGGCGGCGGCAGGGTGGACAGGACTTCAGGCCGGTACGACCGTGGCGGTAGCCAACGTCGACGCCCACGTCACCGTGCCCGCCACCGGGCAGGTCGAGCCCGGCACCATGGTGATGATCATGGGCACCTCGACCTGCCACATGCTCGTCGCCGAGGACTTGCGCGAGGTCGAGGGGATGTGCGGCGCCGTCAAGGGAGGCGTCGTCCCCGGCTACTACGGTTATGAGGCGGGGCAGAGCGGGGTCGGAGACATCTTTGCCTGGTTTGTCAAGCAGGCGGTGCCGCCGGCCTACCATGACAAGGCCGCGCGGCAAGGGCTTGATCTCCAGGGTTATCTGACACAAGAAGCCGCCAAGCAAGGGCCGGGGGAGCACGGCCTTTTGGCGCTCGACTGGTTGAACGGCAACCGCAGCGTGTTGGTCGATGCTGAACTCTCCGGACTGATTGTCGGCCTGACCCTTGCCAGCACCGCCCCCGACATCTACCGGGCGCTGCTCGAGGCCACCGCCTACGGCACGCGCGTCATCATCGAGTCGTTCGAGGCGAGCGGCGTTCCCATCCGGAGGCTGATCGCCGCGGGCGGCTTGCCCGGCAAGAGCCCGCTGCTCATGCAGATCTACGCGGACGTCTGTAACCGTGAAATTTTTGTCATCGAAAGCCAGCAGGGGCCCGCGCTCGGCGCCGCCATGCACGCCGCCGTGGCGGCGGGCGCCTACCGCGACATCGCCGAAGCGGCGGCGCGGATGGGCGGGCTGAGCGAAACCGTCTACCGGCCCAAGAGGGAACACACCGGGGTTTACGACGCGCTCTACCAGGACTACCGTTACCTTCACGACCTCTTCGGGCGCAGTGGCCGCCATGAGCCGGGGGGCGTGATGAAGCGTCTGCGCGAACACCGCTCGAGACATGTCGAAACCAAATCGGTGGAAGCGGGAGTAAGAGAATGACGCTGGAGAACTTAAGGGAGGCGGTCTGCAAGCTCCACGCGCTCTTGCCCGCCAACAACCTGGTGTCCTGGACGAGCGGCAACATCAGCGGCCGCATCCCCGAGAGCGACGTTATGGTCATCAAGCCGAGCGGGGTTGGTTTTGAGGATCTGACGCCGGAGACGATGGTCGAGGTCGATATCGCCACGCTCCAAAGCCAAGGCTTTTATAAGCCTTCGTCCGACACCGCCACCCACGCTTATATTTACCGTGAGATGCCCAGGGTCGGCGGCATCGTGCACACCCATAGCCCCTACGCCACCGCCTGGAGTGCACTAGGGCGCGACATCCCTTGTATTCTTACGGCCATGGCCGACGAGTTCGGCGGCCCCATCCCGTGCGGCGGCTTTGCCCTCATCGGCGGCGAGGAGATAGGGCGCGAGGTGGTCGAGGTCTTGCGGGGCCACCGCTCGCCTGCGATCCTCATGCAAAACCACGGGGTCTTTACGGTCGGCCAAACCCCCAAGGACGCGGTGAAAGCGGCAATTATGTGTGAGGACGTCGCCCGCACGGTCTTTTTGGCCCACCAGCTGGGGCAGCCTCTAGCGATCAAGCCGCAAGACATCGACAGGCTCTATGAGCGCTACACCACCCAGTACGGCCAGTGAGTGCTCGCCGTCACCGTGACTTCAAACGCCAAGAGGAGCCAGCTACGCCATGAAACATCTCGCCACGCCTAAAGTATGGTTCGTCTGCGGGTCGCAGCACCTCTACGGTCCCGGCCCCCTCGAGCAGGTCGCGGCCAACGCCCGGGAGATCGCGGGGGCCCTCGACGGTTCTGAGGCGATCCCGCTCGAGGTCGTCTTTAAGGCCGTCCTCACCACGCCCGAAGAGATCCGCCGGACCTGCCTCGAGGCCAGCAGCGACCCAGACTGTGCGGGCCTCATCTTGTGGATGCACACCTTTTCGCCCGCCAAGATGTGGACCTCTGGCCTCTCCGCCCTGCGCAAACCCTTTTGTCATCTTCACACCCAATTTAACCGCGACTTGCCCTGGAGCAGCATCGACATGGACTTTATGAACCTCAACCAGTCCGCCCACGGCGACCGCGAGGCGGGCTTTCTCCACAGCCGCATGCGTTTGGGCCGCAAGGTGGTGGTCGGGCACTGGCGCGACCCCGAGGTGCAAGACCGTCTCGGCGCGTGGGTGCGGGCGGCCCACGCCTGGTCCGACATGCAAGGCGCGGCGTTCGCCCGCTTTGGCGACAACATGCGCTTTGTCGCCGTCACCGAAGGCGACAAGGTCGCCGCCGAGATGCGCTTTGGCTTCTCGGTCAACGGCTACGGCGTCGGTGACCTTGCCGCTAAGGTCAAGGCCGTCGCCGAGGAGGCCGTGGACGCTCTCGTCGCCGAATACGAAGAGGGCTACAGGGTCGCCGGGGAGCTGCGAAGAGGCGGTGCGCGTCACGACTCGCTGCGCGAGGGCGCGCGCATCGAACTGGGCCTGCGGGCATTTCTCGAGGAGGGCGGCTTTAAAGGCTTCACCACCACCTTTGAGGACCTCCACGGCTTAAGGCAGCTCCCCGGCTTAGCGGTGCAGCGCCTCATGGCCGACGGCTACGGCTTTGGCGCCGAAGGCGACTGGAAGACGGCGGCGCTCTTGCGCGCCATGAAGGTGATGGCCTTGGGCCTGCCCGGCGGCACCTCTTTTATGGAGGACTACACCTACCACTTGGACCCGGCGGGACACCAGGTGCTGGGCGCGCACATGCTCGAGGTCTGCGCGTCCATCGCTTCGGAGAGACCTTCGCTCGAGGTCCATCCGCTCGGCATCGGCGGCAAGGAGGACCCGGTGCGCCTCGTTTTCGACGCGCCTGCAGGCCCCGCCGTCAACGTTTCGTTCGTCGACATGGGCAACCGCTTCCGCCTCATCGTGAACGAGGTCGAGGCGCTGACCCCACCGGAGCTGCCCAAACTTCCGGTGGCTAGAGCGCTCTGGGCCTGCCAGCCCGACTTCAAGACCGCCTGCGCCGCCTGGATACTCGCCGGCGGCGCGCACCATACCGGCTACAGCTACGCCGTCACCACCGAACACATCGAAGACTTCGCCGAAATGGCCGGGGTAGAAGTCGTGGTCATCGACAAAAACACCAGGCTGCGCGAGTTCAAGAGCGAATTGCGGCAGAACGACCTCTACTACGCCCTCGCGCAGGGCCTGCGCAACTAAAGGGCTGATGACTCTTGTCACCACAGGCTCTGCCAGCAAAGGAGTAAAGAGATGAAAGCCGCACTGTTGCACGGTATACGCGACCTTCGCGTTGGCGACGTTCCCTTACCCGAGCGCGCCCCAGACGAGGTGCTGCTCAAAGTTCGAGCCGTAGGCGTCTGCGGGAGTGACCTGCACCACTACTTAGAGGGCGCCATCGGCTCGACGAGGGCGAGTGTGCCCTTTGTCCTCGGCCACGAGTTCGCCGCCGAGGTCGTGGAAGGAGGGACGCTGCCCCCCGGCACGCTCGTGGCGGTAGACCCCAACCGCGCTTGCGGGCGGTGCGAGTGGTGCGCGGCCGGACATCACAACCTCTGCCCCAACGTCGCCTTTGCCGGCGTTCCTCCCTATGGGGGCGCGCTGGCCGAGTACGTTACCGCCCGAGCCGGGGAGCTGGTGCCGCTGCCGCCCGGTTTCGACGCGGCCACCGCCGCCCTGCTCGAGCCCCTCGGCGTGGCGATTCACGCGCTCGATTTGGCGAGGCTCAAGCCGATGGCGTCGGTGGCGGTTCTGGGCGCCGGACCCATCGGCCTGCTCATCCTTCAGGTCGCCCGCTGGTGTGGGGCGGGCAAGGTCATGGTGGTCGACCCCTTGGCCTACCGCACCGAGGTGGCGACGACACTAGGCGCGGACGCCACGGCCGCCTCGTGGGAGGCTGTTGTGGCGTGGACGGACGGTCGCGGTGTAGATGTCGTCTTGGAGGCGACCAATTCCCCGCTCGGCCCGCAACACGCCGCCGAGGCCGTGCGCATCGGCGGCAGGCTGGTGCTGGTGGGGATTCCTGAAGGCGACCACTTCACCCTCAACGCCTCCTTGGTGCGGCGCAAGGGGCTGACCATCAAGCTGTCGCGGAGGATGGGCAACGTCTACAGCCGGGCGATTGCCATGGTGCAGAGCGGCAAGGTGAGCTTAGCGCCGCTGATGACCCACCGCTTCAGCCTCGAGCGAACCCCGCAAGCCTTTGAACTGCAAGCGAGCTATAAAGACGGCGTCATCAAAAGCGTCATTTACCCTTGGAGTGGTGACTAGCGAGCTGGGCTCTGAGATGACGAGGAGCCAGGAGCCAGAAGTCAGGAGCCAGAAGTCAGGAGAATAGCGTCCTCTTCTGGCTCCTGGCTACAGGCGCGAGGCTTTACCGGCTGGTGTCTAAGAGCACCGTCGGGTCGAGTGGGAAGGCGCCCATGCGCGCGCCGTAGAGGTTGAGGCCGCCCCGCTTGGCGGCGCTGTGCGGAATCTCGAAGCGCACGAGGAGCTTGCCGTCCCAGCTCGCAGCGAGGATGCGCCGTGCGGTCTCTGCGCCCACCTCGAGCCTGGTCAGAAAGCCGTAGGAGGCGTACTCGAAGTTCGGGCTCAGGTGGGCGCTCAAGACGCCGCGGGCGTCGGCGGGGTCGTCGGGCAGGCGCAGCGGGGCGTCCGTGAGGGGCAGGCCGTTCACCGACACCAAGAGGTCGCTGGGCAGCCCCTGGGCCTCCGTCTGCGGGTAGTTGCCGGTCCGGCCGTGGGGCCGGTCCTGCCAACCGAGGCGGCGGCTGGCCGTGCGCGCGCCCGCCTCGAAGACGAGCCGCAGGCCCCGCAGGCCAGCGGAGTCCAGATCGGTCGGGAGCGGGACGGCATACTCGACCCAGCCCGCGAGGTTGCCCCCGAACTTGCCACTGCGCGGACCCAGAACGGGCTGCGGCCAGGAGGAATGGCTGAAGTCGCCGGGCCGAAAGCGCAGCGCGTAGCCCTGCGCCGTTCGCTCGACCTCCGCTGCGCCGTTGCTATAGCCGTCACCGTGAACGTCCACGTTCACGTAGTTGCGGGCGCGGACGTTGCCGCCCGCGTCCTCGAGCCACAGGGCCACGGTCACGAGCGCCTCCTCGTTAGGCAGCTGCACCTCGACGCTGCCCCCGCTCGTCACGCCGTAGCGGTCAGGCTGGACCTCCCGACCTCCTTGGCCCAGCTCGAGTCTCTCGCCGAAACGGTCAATAGCGGTGACGCGCCAGCACAGCCGGGCGCTCGTCAGCGGGCGCGCGTTGTCCCAGTGCGACACAAAGGCGGGGGCCGAGAAGAGGCTGCCGGGGGAGAGCGTCTGGCAGGGCGGACAGTCCAGGCCGACGAAGTCCGCGCCGTTCAAGTCCCGGACCGCCATTGCCGGAACGAAGCCGTCGTAGCCGAACTTCTTCTCGCTCCGGTCATAGTTCAAAAAGCCGTTGTGCTCCCACTCGATATCGGCGAGCTCGGTATAAACGTAACCGCAGATCTTCGCGTGCCGCCTGAGTTCAGAAGTCAGGAACTTGAAGGTATAGGCGACGTCCTTGTCGCCGCCGCTCGCGCTCAAGCCCGCGTACTCGCTGTTTAGGAGCGGCTCCGTGCCCTGTTTGTAGTCCAGGGCACCGTCCAAATGGCCGTAGCGGTGGCCGACGTAGTTGTAGCCCGAGCCCTCATACGTCTCCTCGACAATGCGGGTGATCTCGCGCCGCGCCCGGTCGTAGCTATTTAAGTAAAAGTGCCAGGTGTTGAGATCGGTCTTGACGTGATCAAAGAGGCAGGCCGAGTTGTCCTCGACGAGGCGCGTGGGGTCGAGCCTCTTGGCGAGGTCGAACATCTTCGCCACCCAGGCCCAAGAGGCCGAGGTCTGGTGCTCCTCCAAGCCCCATGTCTCGTTGAAGAGGATCCAGGAGAAGATAGAGGGGTGCGAGTAGTCGCGCGTCAGCGCTTCGCGGAGGGTGTTTTCCCAGTTGGTGCGAGCAGTAGGCGTATAGACGCTGGCCGAGGGCAGGTCGTACATCATCAGGACGCCGAGCTTATCCGCCCAGTAGTAGTAGCGCGGCTCGTTCACCTTGATGTGGCAGCGCAGCATGTTGAGACCGAGGTCCTTGGTAGCCTGGACGTCGGCGCGGATGGCGTCGTCCGAGGGATAGCTGTGCAGCCCGTCGGGATGAAGGGCCTGATCCAAGACACCGCGCAGGTAGACCGGCTCGCCGTTTAAAAAGACGTACTCGTAAGCGTTGTCCTGCCAACGCTCCCGTGAGACCGAGCGCAGGCCGAAGTAGGTCTCGATCTCGTCCGCCACAGCCTCTGAGTCCTCCGGCTCGAGGCGGACGGTGCAGTCGTAGAGGTGCGGGCTCTGTGGCGACCACGCTTTCGGATCGGGCACGAGCACCTCGAACGCCGCTTCGGTCTGTTCGC
>JALZLY010000085.1 GCA_030858465.1 Deinococcota bacterium | reverse complement strand
GCCTGCGTTTTGTGGGGGCGGTGTGGACGGTAGCGTGGGCGGTAGCAAAGTGGAGACGCCGCTCGAGCGGCGTCTCCACTTTGCTACCGCCCACGCTACCGTCCACACCGCCCCCACAAAACGCAGGCGCGGGCACTTCCGGATGGTCCCCTCCGGTAACGCGCGCAAGCCCGCCGGCCTAGTCCCGGCAGAGACGCCAGGCCGCTGCAAACGCCAGCAGCAGCGCGACTACCGTCAGCCCCACCACACCCGGCCAGGCGTAGCCGGGCCAGAACAAGCCGGGCAGATAGGCTCCCAGCCCGCCGCCCGCATAGTAAGCGAAGAGGTAGAGCGCGGTGGCGCCGGCCCGGTTGCGCTCGGCCCGCGCGGCCACATAAGCGGTCGCCGTGCTCTGCGTGGCGAAGTTGGCGAAGCACAACAGCAGCAAGGAGCTCACGAGCGGAGCAGTCTCCGCGCGCAGGGTAGCCAGATTGGCCAGCACCAAGAGCAGCAAGGCCCACATCATGATGCGCTGCCGGGTCATCACGCCGACGAGCAGGCCCGCCGCCGGCGAGGACACCATGCCCGCGGCGTAGACCACGTAGACGAGGCCGATGCTGGCCGGTGAAAAACCGAAGGGCGGGGCTTCCAGGTAGAAGGGCAGATAGGTGAACACCGCCATAAAGGCAAAAAAGAGCGCGAAGCCGACCGCATAAGCACCCAGGAGCCGGGGGTTGCCGAGATGCCCCAGCATGCCGCGGTAGGCCTGGCCGAGCCGACCCTCGGCCTCGAAGCGGCGCGAGGCCGGCAGCCACAGCCACAGCAGGGTTCCCGCCAGGAGGCTGAGAAGAGCACTGGCGACAAAAGCCCAGGGCCAGCCGAAGAGCTCGGTCACGGCGCCGCTCATCACCCGGCTGACGAGGCCGCCTAAGACGTTGGAGGCGATGTAGCCGCCCAGGAGCGGGCCCAGCCACTCGGCCTCGAACTCCTCGGCCAAATAGGCGACGCCGATGGCGGTGATGCCCGGCAAGAGCGCCCCCTGAACGAGGCGCCAGGCGAGCAGGGCGGCCATCGACGGCGCCAGGGCGCAGAGCAGCGAGGGCAGGGCCAAGAGCAAAGACGAGGCCACCATCACCGGCTTGCGGCCGATGCGGTCGGAGATGGGACCGACCACCAACGAGGCCAGGGCCAGGCTGAAGATGAGCGCAGCGACGCTCAGGCTGGCGGTGCTGGCGGAGACGCCGAAGTCCCTGGCCAGGACCGGCAGGATCGGCTGCGGCAGGTACATGGCGACAAAGGCGGTGGTCGCCGCCCCGTAGAGCAGCAAGGCCGTAGCGATACCCGGGCGTGGACGAACGCTGACGGCCGGCATGACGGCTCAGTCTACCGCCCTTTCGGGCATGTGCGAGATGTCCCAAGCGAGCACACGACAATAAACCGCAAAAGAAGGACCCCGCTTGCGCGGGGTCCTTCTTTTGCTATCGGTACGCCGAAGACTGGCGTCTAGAAGTTGACGACGTAGCGGATTCTGAAGCGGTTGCCGGTAGTGCTCTCGTCGGCGACGGTGCCGCCGGCGATGGTGTTGCTGTACATACCGTAGGCGAACTGGAGGTCGAAGTAGTCCCAGGTCAGCTCGAAGCCGGTCGTGGTCTGCACCGCACCGCCGAGGTCGGCCGCGGTATGGGCGCGGGTCGCGACGTTGACGCTGGTCATCTCGTTGACGTCGGGGTCGGCGGGGTCGGCGCGCCGCGCGACGCTGATGTTGGTGCCCATGTAGGAGCCGAAGCGGGCGCTGACGCTACTGTTCTCGAAGAGGAACTCGTTCAGGGTCACGCCGACGCTGTAGTGCAGCTCTTCGGCGGTGAAAGCGGCCGCTTCCGCGGGGTCGAGAGCGCTGGTGCGGTAGTTGGCCGCGGCGTTCAAGCTGGGGTTGAGGAAGATGTCGAGCGGCTCGGTGCTCAGGCTGGTGCCGGCGCGGATGGTGGTGTCGGCGCCGTCGATCGGGTTCTGCGCCCTGTCGACGAAGCTGACGTAGGGGTCCAAGGTGATGCCCGCGACGGTGAGGCTGTAGTCGGCCTCGGCGGTGATGCGCGGGGTGCCGCCAAAGCCGCCTGGGCCGAGCAGCGCGTACTCGAAGTTGAGGTTGAGGCCGTCGATGAGCGCGTTTTCGGCAGCGCCGTCGTGACGCAGGCCGGCGCCGAGCTCGCTGGCGTAGTTCTGGGTGCGGGCGTTGCCGGCAAAGCCGCCGAGGTTGCGCACTTCGGCGCCGTCCACCAGGGCCTGGCGGAAGAAGCCACGCGCCGCGAAGCCGGCGAAGAGATCGACTTCGGTCGTGGCGCCGTAGGCGGTGACATCAGCGCCGCTGGAGGGGATGGTGTAGGAGTCGAAGTAGACGCCGACGTCGAGGATGAAGAGGTTGACGCTGGCGTCGACGCCGAAGCCCACCTGGTCGAAGCGGAAGGGCTTGTCGCCCTCGGCGCCGAACTCGACGCCGAAGAAGCCGCCGGCGACGTTGGCCGTCTCCGCACCGATGTTCCTGACGGGCATGTTGCGGTAGTTGGCGGTCAGGCTGTTGAGCAGCGGCAGGGTGTCGCCGGCGACGGTCGCCGTGACGTAGTAGAGGTCGGTGGCTTCATCCGAGCCGAGGTCGCCGATAGGGTTGCCGTCGGCGTCGGTGGTGGTGACGGCGCCCTCGCTGCGGGCGTACTCACCGGCGAGGCTGACGAAGCCGAGCGAGACGTTGGCGTCGACGCCGAACACGCCGGTCGCCGATGCGTCGTCGGCTCTGTCGAGCTGAGCGAGCGACACGCCGAGGGTGAGACCTTCGAAGGGGCTCAAGGTGGCGCGGACGCCGAAGTATTGGGCGTTGGGGCCGAGCACCTGCACGTTGTCGGCGCCCTCGATATCGACGGTCCTTCTGGCGATGCCGTAGGCCGCCGACAGGGTGGGGCTCAGGAAGTCAAGAAAGTCGGGGGCGCCGATGGTGGCGACGAAGCCGGGGCCCAGGGCCTGGAAGACGTATTGGGTGAAGCGGGCCTCCGGGGCCTCGCCGAACTGGAACTGGATGGGGCCGGCGCCGGCGACGTCCACCGTGGCGATGACGTTTCTCAGCTCGAAGACGAAGCCGTCGAAGGTGGCGGTGCAAGCCGCGTTGGCGCAGAGGCCGAAGGCGCGCCTGAGGCGGAAGTCGACGACGGCGTCGAACTCATCGAGACCGCTGACGCCGGTGCCGCCACGGCCCTCGCCGAAGCCGAAGTCGGCGGCCAGGTCAGTGGTGAAGGCGGCGGGCGTCTGGAAGATGTCGGCGCGCTCGCGAGCGGGGATGTCGCCATCAGCACCGGTGCTGAAGACCGAGTTGGCCAGGCCGCGGGGCATGCCGGCACCGCCGACGAAGATGCGGTCGACGTCAAAGGCGATCTGGTCGCCGTCGAGCGTACCCTGTATAAGGGTGAGCGTGACGCTGCCCGTGAAGGTGATCTGCGCCTCCTCGAGCGCGGTGACGCGGGCGTCAAGCTCGTCGATGCGGCCGACCTGCTCCTCGAGCGCGGCTACGCGCTCGCGCAGGGCGACCTGGTCGCGGCGCAAGAGGATCACGAACTCGCGGAGGTTGGCGACGTCGCGGGTGGTGCGGTCGATGTCGGCCATAAAGTCGGGGGCGCCATCGGTAGGACCGGCGCGCAGCGCGTCGATCTCCTGGGTGAGCTGAGCTACCACGTCGTTGAGGCTGGCGATGCCGCGGGCATTGGCCTCGACTTGCGCGGCGAGCATGGGATCGATGCCGGCCAGAGCGGCGTCCTCGGCGGCTTGAGCGCGGGCCAGCGCGGTGTCGACTTCGACCTCGAGGGCGTCGAGACGGTTGAGCAGCGCGGCCTGGTCGGCCATCATGCCGATGTCGCCGCGGAGCATATCGAGGTCGCCCTCGAGCGTGCCCACGCGCATGCCGAGCTCCTGGACCGCGTTGCGCAGCGCGGTGAGGTCTTCGGCGCTCAAGGCGCCGATGGCGGCGACATCCTCGGCGATGACGTTGAGGAGGCGGCTGACGACCAGCGCGGCCTGGTAACGGGTAAAGCCCTCGTTACCGCGGAAGGTACCGTCAGGAAAGCCGATCACGATGCCTAGGTCGGCAATGCGATTGACGGCGTCGGCAGCCCAGTGGCCCGCCGGAATATCCGGAAAGGCCGGCTGCTCCTGCGCCAGGGCGCCACTGGCTAGAAGTGTGGCGAGTAAGGTGATGAAGAGTTTTCTCATAGTGTTTTACCCCTTGAACATTGTGTTTGACCATCGTGTGATTTCTTGCAGCAGCGATCAGGAGGCGTGCTTCCGGCTCGAGTGTCCGAGTTTCCTCTGCCGCCCGCAGGCGCCCTCTCGCTGAGATCTGGGGTCCAGCTAGCCGGTTCAATGGGTACACCTCCTTTCACTGCGGCTACGCAAAGACACAAATCCACAAGCAGTATGTCACATGTTTTCGGGGCTGTCAAACCCTATGAAAAGCTTGTGAGAGGCACTTGCCGTGTTCTGGACGCAAAAGGCGTCTTGTGTGAAAACGGCTACACACAAGCTTCTAATCGCCAAGCCATCCGCGCCAAGGCTCGAGAGACGCCGCCGCGGCTGCCTCCTGGCATAGAATGGCCCATGGCCCATACCAGCATTCCCGCGGCAGAGGCCCTGCTGGACCAGGAATTTCGCGTCCTGGACAAAGGTTTCGTGCGCCTGGTCGATTATATGGGCGGCGACGCCCGCATCGTCCAGGCCGCCCGCGTCTCCTACGGCGAGGGCACCAAGACCGTGCGCGAGGACGCTGGACTGATCGACTACCTCTTGCGTCATGACCACAGCAGCCCCTTCGAGCAGGTCATCTTCACCTTTCACGTCAAGATGCCCATCTTCGTGGCGCGGCAGTGGATTCGCCACAGGACCGCGCGGCTGAACGAGATCAGCGGCAGATACTCGGTCATGCGCGACGAGTTCTACTGCCCGAGGCCGGGCGAGGTGCGCCTCCAGTCGCGCCTCAACAAGCAGGGCAGCAGCGAGGAGAGCCTGCCCGAGGAGCTTCAGGAGCGGGTCATCGCCCTCATCCAGGCCGAGCAGGCCGCAACCTACGGCTCCTATCAGGGCCTCTTGGAGGACGGCATCGCCCGCGAGCTCGCCCGGCTCAACCTGCCCCTCAGCCTCTACACCGAGATGTACTGGCAGATCGACCTCAACAACCTCTTTCACTTTCTGCGCCTGCGCCTGGACTGGCACGCCCAGTTTGAAATCCGCGTCTACGGCGACGCCATGGCCAGGGTGGTCAAGGCCGTCGCGCCCATGGCCTACGCCGCCTTCGAGGAGCACGTGCTCTACGGCCGCCGCTTTTCAAGGACCGAGATCGAACTCCTGCGCGAGCTGATCGACCCCGCCGGGTTGCGCGAGGCCATGGGCGCCTCGGGTATGAAGAGGACGCGCCAGCTCGAGCTCTTCGACAAGCTGGGTCTCCAAGCGGACGCGCTCGAGCCGGGCCCTTAAGAGCTACCAGCATGCGCTACAGCGTCGTCGCCATCGGCCGGCTCAAGCGGGGCTTCTACAAAGGCGGCGCCGACCACTACCTGAAGCGGCTCGGGGGCTACGCCAAGGTCGAGATGGTCGAGCTCAAGGACAGCAGGCTGAACGACGCCGCGGCCAGGGACGACGAGGCCAAGCGCCTCCTGGCGGCCGCTTCGGGCTACCTCATCGCCCTCGACGAGCAGGGCGAGGGGCAGGACTCGCGCACGCTCGCCGCGCGGGTGACGGCCCTGGAGACCCAAGGGGTGAGCCGGATCAGCCTGCTCATCGGCGGCGCCCAGGGCCACGGGCAGAGGCTACGAGAACGCGCCCAGGCCGCCTGGAGCCTCTCCAGCCTCACCTTGCCCCACGAGCTCGCCCGGCTGGTCTTACTCGAGCAGCTCTACCGCATCGAGACCATCCGGGCGGGGCATCCTTATCACCGGGATTAGGCCTATCACCGGGATTGGGTCACCGGGACCGGGCGGCGCCTGCTAGACTCGAGCGCGTGAACGTGCTGCTTGAAGGAAGCGGAGCCCCGGCTTTTGAAGCAAAGACGCTGGCGGGCGAAACGCCGAACAGCGCCGAGGCTCTAGCCCGAGGCCCGCTGCTCCTCTGCTTTGCCATGCCCGAAATCCACGCCAGCCGCCTCGCGGTCGGCTATCTGCGGCGGCTCCAGGAACGGCTGCCAGGGCTTGCGGTCTGGCTCGTCTTGCAGGGCGAGGCGGCGGCGGTGCGGGCCTATGCCGAGGGCTACCTGGGGGGCCTCACGGTGATTCACGACGAAGGGCTCGAGCTGAGCCGCCTCTACGCGGTGACACACGTGCCTGCGGTCTACTACCTCGAAAACACCGAATCGGGCGAGGCCCAAATCCGCCTGGCCTTCACCGGTTTCAGCCGTCCCGCCCTCAACCGGCTGGCCGGCCTGGCCGCCGCCGCCACCGGGGCCAAGGCGCAAGAGCTGATCGGCCCCAGCGACAACAAGGGCGAGTACGAACTGGCCGAGCGGGCGCTCAGCGCGCCGCGAACGGAACCAGGCTGAACACGGCTGCGGTTTTGGGTCAGAACAAGGCGACTCCCGACTCCTGCGTTCCGACTCCTGCCCTACAGGTTGAAGCCGAACATCCTCATCTGCTTTTTGCCGTCGTCGGACATCTTGGCCGGGCTCCAGGGCGGCGACCACACGAAGTCGACACTGACCTGCTTGACGCCCTCGACCTTCATCGCGGCCAGCTCGGCGTCGGCCTGGATCATGTCCTGCACGGGGCAGCCCATGCTGGTCAGGGTCATCTCGATGGTGACGCTGCCGTCCTCGTCGATGTTCAGGTCGTAGATGAGGCCCAGGTCCACCACGTTGAGGGGGATTTCGGGGTCCTTGACGACCTTGAGCGCCTCGAGAATCGCCTCCTTGGTGGGCAGGCCCGTGGCCGGTGCTTCGCTTGCGGACGCTTTGGTAGATGCTTCGCTCATGGCCCCAGCCTAGCAGAGATTGGGGTCACCAATGGTCGCCCCGAGATGCCGGCGAGTGAAGGGACAGGGAGCATGCCCCTACTCGCTATCCTCATGCTCCCCGCCCAGCCTGGGCGCCCTCACCCCGACCGAAGCACCGAGCTCATCGCCCATCGCGGCGATGTCCGCGGCGAGCTCGTTGCGCATCAGCAGGATGCGCTCGTCGAGCTGCGCCCGGGTTCGGCGCAGGCCGTCCTCGAGCCCCTCGCCGAGCCCCGACAGGCGCTTTTCGAGGTGGTTGAGGCGCTCGCCGAGGCGTTTTTCGACGCCCTCGAGTTCGCTGAAGCGCGCCCGCTCGAGCTCGTCGCGCAAGGCCTCGAGCCTCTTCTCGTAGTCGTTCATCCGCTTGAGCTGGCCTGCTCTTGAAAAGAGCGAGAGCAGAAAGTAGAGCACGCTCAAGATCACGGTGGCGAGCAAGAGGACGAGCCCGAGCGGCAGAAACGCCTCCGTCACCAGCAGATTCACGCGGCTCGTGGCGGTCAGAGCCTCCAGGTTGAAAAGCGCAAAGAGGAGACAGAGCAGGACGATAACGGTGAGCAAAACACCTTTCGCGGTCATGGCAACCTCCAGGGGTCAGGGGTCAGGGGTCAGGGGTCGGGGGTCGGCATAAACCTTGATGCTGTTTGCCTTTACCAACCTTTACCAGTCCTCGTAACGGTCGCGGTGGACCGTGAAGGCGATGGCGAGCGCCGCCAGCGTCGCGATGAGGCTGGTGCCGCCGTAGGAGACGAGCGGCAGGGTGATGCCCGTGACCGGCGCCAAGCCGAGGCTCACGCCGATGTTGACCAGGACCTGAAAGCCGATCAAGGACAAGACTCCGGTGATGATGAGCTGGTCGCGCTCCCTGGGGCACTCGACCGCCATCGCCGCTAAGCGCCAGAAGAGCAGCGCGAAGAGCAGAATCAGGCCGGCCGCGCCGACGAAGCCCGCCTCCTCGGCCAGGACGGGATAGATGAAGTCGGTCTGCTTGAAAGGGATGAAGTCGAGCTGTGACTGAGTGCCCTGCTGGTAGCCCTTGCCGAAGAGCCCGCCCGAGCCCACCGCGATGCGCGACTGGATCACCTGGTAGCCGCTTCCCTGCGGGTCGGCGGTGGGGTTCAAGAAGGTGACGACGCGCTCTTGCTGGTGCGGCCTCAAGTTGGGCCAGACGAGTGTGGGCGCGGCCAGCAGCAGGACCAGGCTGAAGACGAGCACGTGACGCAGGGGCAGCCCGCGCACGAACAGGATGCCGAAGCCGAGGGCGCCCATGACGAGCGCGCCGCCGAGATCGGGTCCCATCAAGACCAGCGTCGCCGGCACGCCGATAAGCGCGAGCGGTCGCAGGTAAGCGAGCAGGCCGCGGATGGGTCGCTCGTGCAGGCTGACGGCCAGGCTCAAGAGGAGCGCGAGCTTGGCGAACTCCGAGGGTTGGAAGGCGGGCAGCGGGCCCAGTTTGAGCCAGCGGCGGGCGCCGTAGACTTCCGGCATCAGCAGCAGGGTGGCCACGAGCAAGAGCAGGGTGACGGCGTAGGCGGCCGGGGCCAGCCTGACCAGGCGCTCGCGCCCGAGCCAGAGCACGAGCAGGCAGACCGGCAGGGACAGCGCCAGGTAGAGGAGCTGCTGCGCCAGGGTACCGTCCGCGGGCGCGGCGCTGTTCAGGGTGAGGAGGCCGACGGCCAAGATGAGGGCGGTCAGAATAGGCATGCCGAGCTCGAGCTTGCTCATGGCTTGTCACTCACGGCTTGGCCTCACAGAAGTGCCGAAATGGAAGCCCACTGCGCGTAGGGATAGAAGGGCATAGGCCAAGTCTACCCCAGGGCGCCGCGCGGGCAGCATAGGATTTTGCCTATCCCCAAGAGGGGCTGGGGGGTGGGTGGGGTCTGAGCAAAGATTGAAGCTCTAGACACCAGCCCGCCCTGTTCCGCCCTGCCGATACATCCTTTCGGGCCAGGCCTGTTAGGATTCTCGGGATGAAACGCATGCACGGAACGACCATCGTCGCCGTCCACAGGGGCGGCGTGTCGGCGATCGCCGGCGACGGCCAGGTGACCCTGGGCGACACCATCGTGAAAAAGGGCGCGGTCAAGGTGCGCGCCCTCGAGGACGGCAAGATCCTCACCGGCTTCGCCGGGGCGGTTTCGGACGCCTTTACCCTGTTGGACAAGTTCGAGTCGCACCTCTCCTCGAGCAAGAGCAACCTGCTCAGGGCCGCCGTGGAAACCGTCAAGGAGTGGCGGACCGACCGGGTCTTGCGCAACTTGGAGGCCATGCTGATCGTCGCCGACGACAAGCAGATCCTCACGCTCTCGGGCGTCGGCGACGTGATCGCGCCCGATGAGAACGTGGTGGCGGTGGGCTCGGGCGGCGCCTACGCTCAGGCCGCGGCCCTGGCCCTGTTGCGCCACACCGACATGGCCGCGCCCGAGATCGCCGAGACCGCTCTCAAGATCGCCGCCGACATCGACATCTATACCAGCGGCAACGCCACCGTGCTCGCAGTGGGCGGAGACAGCGAAGCAGAAGGGGCAGAAGGGGCAGAGGTCGAGTCATGACCGAGCTGGTGCAGATGGACCGCCCCCAAAGGAGACAAGAGATGAGCGAGTTGACGCCTCTGGAGATCGTCGCCGAGCTCGACAAGCACATCATCGGCCAGAACAAGGCCAAGCGCTCGGTGGCGGTGGCGCTTCGTAACCACTACCGCCGCCGGCAGCTCTCTGACGACCTGCAGCGCGAGGTCACGCCCAAGAACATCCTGATGATCGGCCCGACCGGGGTCGGCAAGACCGAGATCGCCCGGCGCCTCGCTAGATTGGCGCGGGCGCCCTTCATCAAGGTGGAGGCGACCAAGTTCACCGAGGTGGGCTACGTCGGCCGCGACGTCGAGTCGATCGTCCGCGACCTCGCCCAGGCCGCTTACGTGATGGTCGAGCGCGAAAAGCTCGAGGCGGTGCAGGAGCGCGCCAAGCGCCACGCCGAGGACCGGCTCTTGGACTATCTGCTGCCCGGCGGCACCGAGGAGGGTCGCGCCAAGATGCGCAGCCTGCTCGAGAACGGCGGGCTCGAGGACCGCTCGATCGAGATCGAGGTGAGCGATGAGCGCCCCATGCCGATGATGGGCGCGGGCATGGAGGAGATGGGCTTGAACCTCCAGGACATGTTCTCCAACCTCATGCCCAAAAAGCGCGTGCGCCGCAAGACGAAGATAAAGGACGCCCGCGAGACCCTAAAGGTCGAGGAGGCCAAAAAGCTCATCGATCACGACGAGGTCGCCCGTGAGGCCGTCTACCGCGCCGAGAACTTCGGCATCGTGTTTTTGGACGAGCTCGACAAGGTCGCGGGCGAGTCGGGCGGCAGCGGCCCGGACATCTCGGGCGAGGGCGTGCAGCGCGACCTCCTGCCGGTCGTCGAGGGCACCCAAGTCACCACCCGCTACGGCCAAGTGAAGACCGACCACGTGCTGTTCATCGCCGCGGGCGCCTTCAACGTCTCCAAACCCTCCGACCTGATTCCCGAGCTGCAGGGGAGATTTCCCATCCGCGTCGAACTCGACGCCCTCTCGGCGACCGACTTCCAGCGCATCCTCACCCAGCCCAAGCACTCCCTGACCAAGCAGTACCTGGAGCTGCTCAAGGTGGACGGTAACGTTGTCCGCTTCACCGACTCGGGCATCGAGAGCATCGCCCACTACAGCGCCCGCGTCAACGACGAGGTCGAGGACATCGGCGCTCGCAGGCTCCACACCGTGCTCGAGACCGTCTTGGAAGACGTCTCCTTCGGCACCGACTTGGGCGAGGTCATCATCGACCAGACCTACGTCGAGCGCAAGCTCGAGGGCATCGTGAACGACGAGGACTTGAGCCGCTACGTGCTGTAGGGCACACACCATCGGCCCGTAGGGGCGCGATTACCCGTAGGGGCGCGATTAATCGCGCCCCTACGGCACACGCCCTTCTCACAGTGACTCGTCATGATGGTCCCTGAGATCGGTGCTGAGCTGGGCGGGTACGGCAATAGACCAAAATAGACCAGTACGTTGCCGCACCAGCCACCACAGCCGGAGCGTCCCCTGGGGACACCACACGTTCAGGTGCGTTCAGTTTGCGCGTCAACAGGTTTGTTGATCAACAATATCGCGGTTTTGCAAGGCCGTCACCGGAGGATGCAAGTGATAGCAAAGATAGCAGGTTTCTTGACCCTTACGCTCTGTCTCAGCGCCGCCTTTGCTCAGGAGGGGGGAGCCAGCGTGGCCGACCTGCTCCTGGCCGGGGACAACTACGTCCGCCAGAACGACTGCTTTACCGCCATCCAGGCCTACAACATGGTCTTGGACCGCGAGCCCGACAACGTCGAGGCGCATTTGGGCCGGGGCCGCGCGCTCTTTTGTGAGGGTGCCGTCGCCATGGCCGCCGAGGACTTCCGCCAGGTCATCACCACCGACTCGAGCAACGTGCTCGGCTATGTCTGGCTGGCGCGCGCCTACCGCACCCAGTACCAAGACAGCCCCCGCGAGGGCGCCGGCCGGCTCGACGACGCCCTGGGCGTTCTCCAGGACGCCGAACGCATCGACAACCAGTACGCGCCCCTCTATAACGAGCGCGGCCTGGTCCTGCGCGAGCGCGGTGATTTGGAGGGCTCTCGCACCGCCTTCGAGACCGCCATCGAGCGAGCCCGCAGCCAGGACGCGCCCGCTGCCGAGCAGGCGCTCTACCACATGCACGCCGGCGTCAGCTACCGCGACCTCGGCCAGCCCGAACAGGCGCTTGCCTCGTTTCGGCGGGCGGTGGCGATGGACCCGCGCAACGCCGCCGCCCGCAATTACCTCGGCGTGACCTACAAGGGCCTGGAGCGCTGCGAAGACGCCGTCTTCGAGCTCGAGCAGGCCGTGCAGCTCAATCCCAGCTTCCGCGAGGCCAATGCCAACCTGGGCGTCACCCTCTTCGACTGTGGTCAGGTCGAGGCCTCCGAACGCTACCTGAGAAGGGCGCTCGAGATCGACCCGCTCTCCTATCCCGGCATCTACATCTACTTGTCGCGGGTGTCCTTGCAGCAGGGCCGCCTTGACGAGGCCGTCGACACCGCCTCGAGGGGCGCCATCTTGCCGCCCAACTCGGCGGACGCCTGGTACTGGCTCGGCCAGGCCTTCCAGGAGCGGGGCGCCGCCGACGATGCGAACAACGCCTGCGACGCCTACCGCAACGCCCTGCAACTCGACGCCGATCACAGCGAGGCTCGTGGGGCCCTAGACAGATCGTGTCAATAGCGCTATCCTGAATATTTGGGTTTACAGGGGTGCAGCGGCAGCGGGATGTCCGCCGCGCCCGAGCAAGGGGCCTGCGGGCCCTTTTGTTTGAGGTCGGAGCGTCAGGCGCTCTGAGGTTACGGCCACTAGGCCGCTTGACCTGAGGTTACGGCCACTAGGCTCTTCGACCTGAGGTTAGAGCCACTAGGCCGCTTGACTTGAGGTTAGAGCCACTAGGCTCTTCGACCTTACTCACCTGTTCACCAAAATCTTTCGCTCAACGTCCCGCTCTGGAGGAACCATGTCCTACTTAGGCATGAAGCAACTGCTCGAGGCCGGTGTCCACTTCGGCCACGAGACCAAGCGCTGGAATCCCAAGATGAAGCGCTACATCTTTGCCGAACGCAACGGCATCTTCATCATCGACCTGCAAAAGACCCTGGTCGAGTCCGACAAGTCCTTTGCCTTTTTGCAAGACGTCGCCGCGCGCGGCGGCACCATCCTCTTCGTCGGCACCAAGAAGCAGGCTCAGGAGATCTTGGCCGCCGAGGCCAAGCGCTGCGGCATGCCCTTTATCAACGAGCGCTGGCTGGGCGGCATGCTCACCAACTTCCGCACCATCCGCACCCGCGTCGACCGGCTCAAGGAGCTCGAGAAGTGGTTCGAGGATAGCGGCATCTTGAGGTTCTCCAAAAAAGAGCAGGTCGAACTCGGCAAGGAGATGCAGCGCCTGCAACGTTACCTGGGCGGCATCCGCGACTTGAGCCGAGCGCCGGACGCGCTCTTCATCATCGACCCGACCAAGGAGAGCATCGCCGTCAAGGAGGCCAACAAGCTGGGCATCCCGGTCGTCGCCCTGGCCGACACCGACTCCGACCCCGACGTGCTCGACTACATCATCCCCGGCAACGACGACGCCATCCGCTCGATCCAGCTCGTCACCGCCCGCCTCAGCGACGCCATCATCGAGGTGCGCGGCGGCGCCGAGGCGCAGCAAGGGAGCGCTCAGGCGGCGGGAGCTGCTCAGGGCGAGGCGCCACCTCCTCGCGAGCAGCCCAGCCACATGCCCTCGACCGAGGAGACCATCGCTCGCGCGGCCGCGCTCGGTGCCAGCGAGAGGAGCTAAAGGCAGGAGTCGGAATTCAGGGACAGGACTCGGAATCAAACCTTTTGCCTCCTGACTCCTGACCGGCAAGAACCACAGGCAAGACCGGATTGCCACACCGGATTTCTACAGATTTCTACAGAGGAGACACCCAACTATGGCCGTCACGATGGATACGATCAAGAGGCTGCGCGCGATGACCGGCGCGGGCATGATGGATGTCAAGGGGGCGCTTCAGGAGACCGGCGGCGACGTCGATAAGGCCGCCACCCTGTTGCGCGAGCGCGGCGTCGCCAAGGCTGCCAAAAAGCAAGGTCGCGAGGCCGGCGAGGGCTTTATCGGCTCCTACATCCACCACAACGGCAAGGTGGCCACGCTGGTCGAACTCAACTGCGAGACCGACTTCGTGGCCCGCAACGAGCGCTTTCAGGGGCTCGCCCGCGACCTGGCCATCCACGTCGCCATGGCCAACCCGAGTTACAAGAGCCGCGACGAGGTGCCCACCGAGGCCCTCGAGGAGGAGCGCAAGGTGCTCGCCGCGCAGGCTCGCGAAGAGGGTAAGCCCGAGAACGTCGTCGAGCGAATCGTCGAAGGGCGCATCAACAAGTTCTACGCTGAGACCACCCTGTTGGAGCAGCCCTTCATCAAGGACGAGAGCAAGACCGTCGAGGCCCTCATCCAGGAGGCCATCGCCACCATCGGCGAGAACATCCAGATCGGCAAGTTCGCGCGCATCAGCATCGGCGGCTGATGTGAAGCGAGTGCTGCTAAAGCTTTCCGGTGAGTTCCTGGCTGGTTTTGAGGGAACGGGAATCAGTCATGAGGCTACTGGGACACTCGCCCAAGAGATCGCCGCGGCTCACAGCCGCGGCGTTCAAATTGCGGTGGTGGTGGGGGGCGGCAACTTCTGGCGGGGTGCGCAACATGGGGGCAGCATGGACCCGGCCACCGCGGATTATGTCGGCATGCTGCCCACGGTGATGAACGCGATGGTCTTGCAAGACGCCCTCGAGCAAGCAGGAGTAGACACCCGCGTGCAGACGGCCATCACCATGCAAGAGATCGCCGAGCCCTATATCCGTCGCCGGGCTCTCAGGCACCTCGAGAAGGGGCGGGTGGTGATCTTCGGCGGCGGCACCGGCAATCCCTTTTTCACCACCGACACCGCCGCCGCCCTGCGCGCCCTGGAAATGGGCGCCGACGTGGTTTTGATGGCCAAAAACAAGGTGGACGGCGTCTACAGCGACGACCCCCACAAGAACCCAGGGGCGACGAAGTTCGAGACGCTCAGCTATTTGGACGTCTTAAACCAGGGCCTCAAGGTGATGGACGCGACCGCCATCAGCCTCTGCATGGACAAGGGGCTGCCCATCGTCGTCTTCGACATCTTCGTCAAGCGCAACCTGGAGCACCTTTTGGCGGGCGCCCACGTCGGCACGAGGATCTCGTGAGGAGCCGACTGCCCGACAACTCCGGCGACTGGGGCGCGCCTGGCGCAGACGGCCAGCAAGATCGGCATCCACCACGCCTTTAGACTGCACGGTCGCGGCAGGGCGAACGAATCCACCCCACAGTCACATCGGCCCTCCAAGCCGGACCGAAGAAACCCCTTCGGTCCGGCTATCACCCTTCTTGGCGGCCGCCTAAGTGCTCGGCCAAGAATGCCTCGGCGCGCCGGTAGAACTCGAGGCGGTTTTCAGGCCGTACAAAGCCGTGACCCTCGTCGGCAAACTCGAGGTAATCGACCGTCTTGCCGGCCTGCTCGAGCGCCTCGACAATCTGGAGGCTTTCGGCGCGCTTCACCCTGGGGTCGTTGGCGCCTTGCGCGATGAAGAGTGGCGCTTGAATGCGGTTCGCGTGAAAGAGGGGCGAGCGCTCGCGCAAGAGCGCCTCGTCGCGCTCAGGATGGCCGACTCGCTTGTAGAGCATGGGCCTCATCGCTTCCCAATAGGGCGGGATGGTTTCCAAAAAGGTAAAGAGGCTGGATGGCCCGACGATATCGACGCCGCAGGCGTAGAGCTCGGGCGTCTTGGTGAGGCCGCTCAGGACCGCGAAGCCTCCGTAGGAGCCGCCGTAGATGCCGACGCGGTCCTTGTCGGCGACGCCCTCGGCGATCAGCCACGCGACCCCGTCGCTGATGTCGTCTTGCATCTTGCCGCCCCACTCGAGGTCGGCGGCGTTGATAAAGGTTTTGCCGTAGCCCGTCGAGCCGCGGAAGTTGATCTGCAAGACCGCGTAGCCGCGGTTGGCAAGCCACTGCGCCTCGGGGTGGTACCCCCACATGTCGCGCCACCAGGGACCGCCGTGAATGTTGAGGACTGTGGGCAGGCCTTTGGCTTGGGCGCCGACGGGCAAGCTCAGGTAACCGTGGATGGTGAGGCCGTCACGGGCCGGGTAGCTCACCGGCGTCATCTGCGCGAGAGGCAGGCCCTCGAGTTCGGGCCGGGCAGCGAAGAGAAATGTGCCCTCCTTGGTGGTGCGGTCATAGCTGTAGTAGACGACCGGACCCCGGTCCTGGGTGTAAGCGACGAGCCAGGTGGTATCCGCGAGGTCGCGCCCGACAACCTCGAAGTCGCCCGCGTGGAGGCGTTCCAGGGCAGTGAAATCGCCTTTCAGCACCTCGTCGAGGACCTGCCAGCGCTTGCGCGCCCTCACAAAGGCCGCTGCTTGGGGCGCGTGGCTGGTGGGGTGCAGGAGGAGGTCGTGGAGGTCGGCGTCAGCGTCGGTGGCCAAGACCTTCTCCTCGAGCGTCTCCAAGTCGAGCGTGCGCGCCTCGGCGGTGTTTGAGCCCACGCTGCTACTCAGGTAGAGCGTCCGGTCATCCCCGGCGAAGGTCCAGGCGTTCGTGCCGAGGGCGTCCTCGCTGTCCCAACTCATGACCTCTCGCCAGTCGCCTTGGCTGCGCGCCAAGAGGGCGAAGCCGCCTGAGGCGTTGGGTACCTGGGCGACACGAACGCGAAGCTGATGGTCCGCTACCCAGCCCATCGCGCCCAGATCGTTGGTCACGACGAGCTCGCGCTCGCCCGTGCGGGTATTCACCCGGTAGACGTCGTGATACTGCGGCGTGCGGTCGTTCAGGCCCACCAGAAGCTCGTCGGGAAAGTCGTTGGCGGTGGCAAAGGGCTGCGCTTGCACGCCCTCGACGGGCGTGAGGTCGCGGGGCTCGTCGCCGCTATGGCCCACGGCGTAGAGGTGCCAGTTCTCGTCGCCATCACGGTCCTGGATGTAGAGGAGCTGCTCGCCGTTCTTGGCCCACAAGTAGAACTGGATGCCACGCCCTCGGTCGCGGGTGAGGGTACGATCGTCCTCCTCGCCGACGGTCCGCAGCCACAGGTTCATGACGCCGTCCTCGGGCGCGAGGTAGGCGAGGCGTTTGCCGTCCGGGGAGAGCTGAGGGCTAACATAGCGGGGATTGCCGAAGAACGTTTCTCGGGGAATGATGGGCACGTCGGTCATGTTGCCTCCTTGGCACGGTGGCTTGGCACGGTGGCTTGGCACGGTGGTTTCTTGGCACGGTAGTTTCACGGCATTCTAGCGTGTTTGGCGACCGGGGTCAAAAACCTCCGCTCACGGTTTTGGATCCGGCAACCGACGCCTCTTCGGCGCTTGCCGCGTTGCTGTCTATATCACCGCCTCGGCAAGGTATGATGCTTCTAAGCTACGGGAGGTTGAGATGAAGACAGTCCTGAGAGAGACCAAGGAGCGCATGCAGAAGTCGCTCGAGTCCTTTGAGCAAAACGTCGGCACGGTGCGCACCGGCCGCGCCAACCCGGGCATCTTGAACCGCATCCAGGTGGACTACTACGGCGCCAGCATGCCCTTGCCGCAGGTCGCCGGGGTCTCGAGCCCCGACCCGCGCACGCTGCTGATCACCCCCTTCGACAGGTCGGCGGTCGGCAGCATCGAAAAGGCCATCCGCGAGAGCGGCCTCGGCTTCAACCCGAACAACAAGGGCGACAGCATCTTCATCTCGATTCCGCCCCTGAACGACGAGCGCCGCCGCGAGTTGGTCAGGACGGTCAAGACGATGGGCGAGGAGGCGCGTGTCGCCATGCGCAACATCCGCCGCGACGCCAACGACGAACTGAGGGAGATGCGCAAGGAGAACCTGCTCACCGAGGACGAGGTCAAAGGCGGCGAGGGCGAGGTCCAGAAGCTGACCGACGACTTCATCCGCCGGATCGACGAGCGCCTCAAGGGCAAAGAAGCCGACATCATGGAAGTCTAGGCGCGGAAGCCCAAGCGCAAAAGTCCAGAGGCTGGTGATGAGGATTCGGACGGGTTGTGAGGAAGTGCGAGAGCAGCGGTTGATCTCACGGTTCCTCGCTTGTCGTTGTGTTTGTCGGGTTTGTCCGTCGCGTTCGTCCATTGATTTGTCCATTGAGTTGTCCGTCGTCGCCCTACCGGGAGACGTGGCCGAGTGACGCCCGCCGCCACACCCCGGGCGCGCTAAGCTATGACAGCCAAGGGGACGAAGCGGGCGTTTCCCTACAGCAGGGTCGTCTCCTCCTTGGTGGCCTTCGTGGGTTTTTTGCTGGTCCTCTGGGTGGGGCTGCCCCTGCTCGCGCCCGCTTACCTCTTCGTCTCGCTGGTCGCCATCCAGGAGTACAGCGTGATGATGAACCTGCGCGGCATCCCCATCCGCAAGCGCAGTCTGTGGGTGGCGACGATTCTCACCTTGCCGGCCTCTTTGCCCGTCAGCTATCCCGGCATGGAACCGCTGGTGGCCGGGGTGAGCTGGCGCGAGGCGCTCCTCGGCATGGTCGCGCTCTACCTCATCGCGCTCGAGGTTATTCGCCCCAACGAACAGTCGATGAACGCGGTCATCTACTCGCTGTTTGGCTACTTTTACATCCCCTGGCTGCTCGGCTACGCCATCACCCTGCGCTACACGCCCGACGGCGTCTTGGGCCTCTGGTATCTGGCCCTGCCCGCCCTGGGCATCATCGCCAGCGACGTGGGCGCCTACGTGATCGGCAGCCTCTTCGGCAAGAACAAGCTGGCGCCGCTGATCAGCCCCAACAAGACCCTGGAGGGCGCCTTTGGCGGGCTCGCGCTAGCTATCGTCATGGTGTCGGCAACCACCTACGCGCTCGAGCTCTGGACGGGTCTGCAGGTGAACCTCTATGACAGCATCTTCTTCGCCATCTTGGTGGCCAGCGCGGCGCAGCTCGGCGACCTCTTCGAGTCGCTCATCAAGCGCTGGGCGGGCGTCAAGGACGCGGGCTTTTTCATGCCCGGCCACGGCGGCGCCCTAGACCGCATCGACTCGGCGCTCTTCGCCGTGCCGGTCACCTACTACTTCGTGACGCTCTTCATCTTGCGCTGAGGGCAGCCGGTAGCGAACAAAGCGTTTACCTGCGAGTTCCACCTCGACCCCGGTCGCCTTTTGGCGCATCGGCTCGTGGCGCATCGGCTCAGCTTGTCTCAACGCTAGCCGTATCTCCGCCTCAGCCGGCGCCGCTCGAGCCGGCCGCGCCAGAAGTGGTGGGCGCTCGTCACCAAGGTCCATGGATCGAAGCGGTTGCGCGTCTCACCGGCGAAGCAGAGTACGGCCACCCCTCTGCCTCCGATCACGGGATCGAAAACGACGAGCTGCAAGTCGGGGTAGGTGCGAAGCCAGCGACAGAGCGTCCACTGCTCGGCTTGGCGGCCCGCGTCGTCGAGAACGATGAGCGCCCCCGGCTCGAGGTGCTCACGGGCCAGGTGAAGCGAGCCGTCGCGCCCATAGTATTCCTGTGGCGCGTCGATAAAGACGAGGTCATAGGGTCCACGCGCCGCGATCGCCGGCGCCGCGCTTTTATATATATAGTGCAAGCCCGTCTTGCCGACAGTGAGCTGCGGCCGTGAGACCACGAGCTGGGCGTCCACCCCGCCCGTCCGCTTCACCTCGTCCCACCTGTCGCTGCACCACTGTGGCATCTGCTCGACGGAGGTGAGGCTTCCGCCGCCGGCCAGGGAGAGCGCGCGGGCAAAGACGCAAGACGACGAGCCCGCACCGAACTCCAGGATGCGCCGCGGTTTGAACCTGAAGACGAGGTGGCTCAAAAAGCGCCCCACCTCGGCTGAGATCGGCCAGGGGCTCGAGCCGTCGGAAAGCATCTCCTCGATCCAGGCGTCAACTCGAGGCGTGACCAGTAGATCGGCAAACCGGCCGTCCCTCGCTTCGCTCTGAAGCATCCTCTCGCGCAACGCGGGCGCGGCGCCCCTCATCCTTGCACTGCACTGAAGGGACAGCAGGGTGGTAGCCCGACGATCCGGGCGTGTTCGGTGGTTGCCAACGACCTGTCAGGCCTTTCTTGTTAGCGGGCGGCGACGGGACCGCGCACTTGCCAGTCCGGCGGCACGGCGTAGCCGCCTAAGCCGAACACGTCGAGCCTGAGGTCGCCGCGCAGCTCGAGCGCCACCTCGTCGCCTGCCAAGGCGCGAGAGAGGGCCGCTTCACCCGCCTCGCCGAGGCGGGTGAGGTCGGGGTAGAAGAGCAGCTCGACCCGGCCCCGGCCCCCCGCCGGCACCGGGCTCGGGCGCATGTCGCCAAAGGCGATGGATTGACCGTCCAAGAGGAGTTGCAGATCGCTGCCGTAGACGAGGTAGCCGATCTCGCCGGGGTTCGTCGCCCGCGCCACCACCCGCACCACCGGCAGGCCGGGCTCGAGCATGAAGACGCTCGACTCGAGCGGGTCGTAGGCGAGCGCGGGCGGCTGCACCGTCTGGGTGGCGCGGGCGCCGCCCGCAAACAGGCTCCCGCGCTCAAAGGAGCTCAGGTCGCCTTGCGCCTCGAGCTCGAGGGCGGCCTCGACGCGAAAGGGCAGCGGCGCCCCGGCAAAGACATCGGCTACCTCGCGCAAGACGAGCGGCTGGCCGCTCAGGTCGATCTCGACCTCGAGGCGCAGGTCGGCGCTCGCCTGGGCGTCCAAGGCCACAGGCGCCGGCGTGCGGCCCCGCCCGGCCAGGAGATCGCCGACGAAGAGCTCGTAGTCGAAGGGCCGCACCCGCACGGGGTAGGGGTTGGGGTTGCTCACCCGCGCCGCGGCCTGAAGCACCACGGTCGCGCCGGCCCCCGGCGGGTTGTACTTGCCGATGCGCGCCCCCTCGGGCAGGAGTACGAAGACGGGCGCCTGCACCAGGTGCTCTCCCCCCGGCTGGGCGCGCGGGGCGCAGGCCGCTAAGAGGCCCAAGAAACCTAGGACCAAGAAACCTAGCAAGAGGAGCAGTCGCGCGACCTTCATGACCTTCAGTCTAGCAGAGCCCGGCCAATCCGACGGTGCCGGGCCTCAGCCGAGCAGGAGGCGGTAGGTGCAGCAGCGCGCGCCGTCGACGATGCGAGACTCGCGCCGCACTGGCACGCCCAGCACCTGCTGGTGCAGCTTGCCCTCGGCTTCGCAAAGCGCCGGGTGCTCGCGCGCCACCGCCGGGAAAGGACAGTTGCCCAAGAGCAACAGATAGTCGCCGTCTTGGCTGACGATCCTGGCCTCATAGCCCTGCTCGGAGAGCCTCTCGGCCAGGTAGGCGAGCCTGTCGCTCAGGCTGCGCCCCTCGCTGGCCTGCCGCCAGAGAAGGCCGAAGGGGCTGTTTCTGGCCTCGAGCACCCCGGCCACCGCCGCCGCGCCGCTGGAGCGCTCGAGCTGGGTGAGCACGTCGCCGGCCAGCCTGGCATAGCTCTTGGGAAAGTGGTTCTCACCGTCCAGGGTAAGCTCGTAGAGGTGCCCCGGCCGGCCGCGGCCCTCCTTGAGCGTCTCGCGCAGGCTCACCAGACCGGCCCCCACCAGGTCGGTGACGTGGCTGTGCACGCAGGCACGGGTGAGGCCCAGAGCCTGGGCGAGCTGCGAGGTGGTGGCCCCGCCCCGCTCCTTGATGAGGCGCAAGAGGCTCGACTTGGTCCCCCGGTACTGGACCGCCCTAGCCCCGGCGGCCTGGCCGCGCCGCCCGCCTCCCCCCCGCTTGGCGCCTGCCGCCCTCGCCCTGTCAGTCTTGAGCGCCATATCAGAGGACGGGAAGGGTATTGAGGTTCTGGACGCTGATCTGACCGGCGAGCAGGCGCGCCGCCTCTCTAAAGGCCTGGGCCTCGGGAGTGTCCGGTGACGCCACCACCACGGGCTTGCCCCGGTCGCCCGACTCGCGCAGGCCGCGGCGGAGCGGCACGCTGCCCAAGAGGGTGAGCCGCTCGCTGTCGGCGAAGCGCTTGGCGCCGCCCTCGCCAAAGATGTAGTCGCGCTCGCCGTCCGGCAATTCGTAGTAGGCCATGTTCTCGATCACCCCCAGGACCGGCACGTGCGTCTTGCGGAACATGCTGTAGGCGCGCCTCACGTCCAGCAGCGCCACGTCCTGCGGCGTCGTCACCAGCACCGCCCCCGTCACCGAGGTGAGCTGGGTGAGCGAGAGCTGCACGTCGCCCGTGCCCGGCGGCAGGTCGACAATGAGGTAATCGAGCTCGCCCCAGGCGGTCTGCTTGATGAACTGCTGCATGGTGCCGTGCAGAATCGGCCCGCGCCAGGTGAGCGCCTGGCCGTCTTCGACCAGGTTGGCGATCGACAAGACCTTGATGCCCATGGTTTCTAGCGGCAGGATGTTCTTGTTGCCGTCGGCCATCAGCCGGTTGCCCTCGAGGCCGAACATCTTGGCCTGGCTGGGACCGTAGATGTCGGCGTCCAGGAGCCCCACCCGCGCGCCCTCCAGGGCCAGGCTGGCGGCCAAGTTGGCGGCGACCGTGGACTTGCCGACGCCGCCCTTGCCCGAACCCACCGCGATGATGTTCTTGACCCCGGGGATGGCGCCCTGGTCGCCGCCTTGGCTAGCGGCCGTCACCTGCGCGCCAAAGCTCAGCTCGACGCCGCCGACGCCCGGCAGGGCGCCGATGGCGGCCCTCACGTCGGCCTCGATCTTGCCCTTTAGGGGACAGGCCGGCGTGGTCAGGTCGATCCTGACCGCGACCCGGCCGCCCTCGACCTTGACCTCCTTGACCATCCCCAGGCTGACCAGGTCGCGGTGCAACTCGGGGTCGTTGACGCCCCTCAGGGCGGCGATGACCGCGTCCTCGTTCAGTCCTGTGTTCAGCCCCGTTCCCCTGGGTCCCACGTCCCTCTCGTCTCCGCGTTTGTTCATCATAATGTTTACAAAATAGCAGGTCGGCGGGCCGCTCACAAGCGAGTGTCTCACGTTTGCCCCTTCGACCGGCCTCGACCGCAGCCTTCCGAGACCTGGGCTGGCGCCTGGGCTGGCGTCAAGGTCACGGGCGGCAGGCTGGGCTATACTGGGCGCTGTGACGCAGACGGGGCGCTTTCAGATCAGGACGCTGCTGAGCGAGCAGGGCGAGGTGAGGAGCTACGGCGGCCTCGACGCGCTGACCGGCCTGCCGGTGCTCATCTACCGCTTTCCGGGGCGGTCTCTGCCTGGGCTCGGCGAGCTCGAGTCCGACGCGGTTCCAGGCGTCCTGCACTCGAGCTACAGCGCTCAGGAGAGCGAGCTGGTGGTGGCCTTCGTGCCGGGCTACAAGCCGCTCAGCGCGCCCGTAGAGACGCACCTTGTGCCCGCGCTGCTCCAGGACTCGGTGACCGCGCTCAAGGACGCCGCCGGGGTCGGCGTCCTCCACGGCAACCTGAAGCCCGAGCGCTTTTTGGGCCGGGGCGGGCACCACCTGGTCGAGGGCTACGGCGTGCGCTGGAGGCCCGAGGCCTCGCCCTTCACCGCGCCCGAGGCGCTCGAGGAGGCGAGCTATGCCGGCGACGTCTTCTCCTGGGCCAAGTCGGTCGAGTTCCTCTGTGGGCCGAACCTGCCCGAGGAGCTGGTCCCGCTTTTCGAGGCGGCGCTCTCGCTCGACCCCCACGAGCGCCCCCTCGCCAAGACGCTCCACGAGGCGGTGAGCCTGCTGAGCACGTCCGCGGCGGACGCCGGTAGCCCCGCCCTCAGCCCCGCTGTTTCCCCTGCTGTTTCCCCTGCTGTTCCCCCTGTCGCCCCGCGGGTCACGGCCGCCCCCGCGCCCCGCCGCCAGGACGTGCCCACGGCCGTCGCCCCAGTTCCGGAGCCGCGCGCGCAGGAGCAGGAGAGCGCCGAGGAGGACGAGGCAGGCGTCTTCGAGCCGCAGGACCTCGAGGAAGACGGGATCGGGGACGGGACGGAAGCGGGGTCCGGGGCGCCCGTCCCCGCACCCCGTCTTACGGGCCGCCCGCGACACGAAGGGGAGCGGCTGGCAGGGCCGGTAAGCGACCCCGGCTCCGCCGGGCGGGCGTCGGCCGAGCCGCCCGCGCCCCCGGTGCTTCCCCCCGGGCCGCGCCCCCAGGATGAGGACGCCGGTCTCGAGCCCAAGCGCCGGCCCAACAGCCGCCTCAGACCCTTCCTGCTCGCCGCCCTGGCCGCGAGCGTGGCCGTCCTGGTCCTGCTCACCGCCTTGCCGCGGCCCTCCGAATCCGCTGCGCCCACCGGCTACCCGGTGACCATCGCGGTGGCGCCGGAGGGCCTGCGGCCCGTGCTCGTCACGGTGGTGAGCAGCCCTCCCGGGTCGGCCTTGCAGCCGGGCGGCGAGATTCGCAACGTGCCCGGCCAGGTCGAGCTCGAGCGCGGCGAATGGGTCCTCAAGGCCAGCTACCTGGACCGCACCTCGCCGGACCTGCGCTTCACCGTTCCTGAACAGCGCACCGTCACCGTCGTCATTGCACCCTGAGGAAACTGAGTGAGGGAAGTGAGTATGAGCACGAGTATCAGGAAAACCTCGGAGAAAACAGGGTGATGGAGACCCGGCTGATGGAAAACCTGGAGAGCATCGCCGTCATCGACTACGGCTCGCAGTACACCCGACTCATCACCCGCCGCCTGCGCGAGCTGAACGTCTACTCGGTGATCTTGCCCGCCACCGCCGGTTTGGCCGAGATCACAGCGGCAAACGCCTGCGGCGTCATCCTCTCGGGCGGCCCGACCAGCGTCTACGACCCGGGCGCGCCGCGCTTGCCGGAGGGCCTCTTGGCGTCGGGCCTGCCCGTCTTGGCTATCTGCTACGGCATGCAACTGCTCACCGCCGAAGCGGGTGGCGAGGTGGCCAGGAGCAGGGTCCGCGAGTACGGCAAGGCGGTCCTGACGGACTACCGGGGCGAGCTCTTCGAGGCGGTCGAGGGCGACTTCGTGGCCTGGATGAGCCACGGCGACTCGGTCACCCGCCTGCCCAAAGGCTTTAGGAGCGTCGCCGCCACCGCCGACACCGCCATTGCCGCCATCGAGGACGCCGAGCGCGGTCTCTACGGCCTGCAGTTCCACCCCGAAGTGCGCCACACCCCCAAGGGGACAAGGCTGCTCGAGAACTTCCTGGCGCGCACCGGCGTCGCGCGCGACTGGACGCCCGAACACATCGTAGAGGGGCTCGTCCGCGAGGTGCGGGCGCGCGTCGGCGGCGAGCGCGTGCTCTTGGGTATCTCGGGCGGGGTGGACTCGAGCACCCTGGGCCTCTTGCTCCACAGGGCCATCGGCCCGCAACTCTCGGCGGTCTTCGTCGATCACGGCCTCCTGCGTCTAGGCGAGGCCGAGGAGGTCGAGCGGGCGCTCCTCGAGCTCGGCGTCAACCTCACCGTCGCCCAAGCCTCGGAGCGCTTTCTCGGAGCGCTCGAGGGAATAACCGATCCCGAGGCCAAGCGCAAGGTCATCGGCCGCGAGTTCATCGAGGTCTTTAGCCGTGAGGCCGTAGCCAAAGAGGGCGAGGTCGGCGACATCCGCTTTCTCGCCCAGGGCACCCTCTACCCCGACGTGATCGAGTCGGCCGGGGGGCACGGGACTGCCAACATCAAGTCGCACCACAACGTGGGCGGGCTGCCGGGGGACCTCAAGTTCGAGCTCATCGAGCCCTTTCGCACGCTCTTCAAGGACGAGGTCCGCGAGATCGCCGCGTCGCTCGGCCTGCCGCCGCACTTGCGCGACCGCCACCCCTTCCCCGGCCCCGGCCTGGCGATTCGCTGCATCGGCGAGGTGACGCACGAGCGGCTCGAGGTCCTGCGCCGCGTCGACGACATCTTCATCAGCGCCCTGCGCGAGTTCGGCCTCTACGACGAGACCTGGCAGGCCTTGGCGGTATTGACGCCGATCCGCTCGGTCGGGGTGATGGGCGACGGGCGCAGCTACGCGCAGACGGTGGCCCTGCGGGCCGTAGGAAGCGCCGACGGCATGACCGCCGACTGGACCAGATTTCCGCACGACTTCCTGGCGACGGTCTCCAACCGCATCGTCAACAGCGTGCCGGAGGTCAACCGTGTAGTCTACGACATCACCAGCAAACCGCCGGGCACCATCGAGTGGGAATGACTGAGTGGGAATGAACGGGCACCCTAGCGCCGGCACGCCGCGGTACCGGGACGAGCAGCACCGGACGGTAAACTGCCGCTATGCCCGGCCTCGAGTCCTCCTCGACCCTGCTCCGAACCAGCCGCTTGTGGCGGCGCCTGCTTCAGCTCAACCTGGGCCTGATGCTCTTCGGCCTGGGTATCGCGCTGATGCTCCGTGCGGGCATCGGCCTAGATCCCTGGTCGGTCTTTCACCAGGGCGTGAGCCTACGGACGGACCTCTCCTTTGGGCGCGTCACGCAGCTCGCGGGCGTTGCGCTTATCATCGTCTCCTACGGCCTCTTACGGGTCAGGCCCGGCTTCGGCACCGTCATGAACATGCTCCTCGTCGGCCCCTGGGTCAACCTCTTCAGGACCCAGCCCTGGCTGCCGAGCGCCGAGGGCTGGATTTGGGGGACAGCCCAGTTCACCTTCGGGGTGGCCCTCGTCGGCCTGGCGAGCGGCCTCTACATCACCGCGCGCTTCGGCGCGGGACCGCGCGACGGCTTCGTCCTGGGCCTGTCGCAGCGGCTCGGCTCGAGCATCCGCGCCACCCGCCTCGCCGTCGAACTGGGCGTCCTCAGCGGGGGTTTTCTCCTGGGCGGCCCACCGGGACTGGGGACGGTGCTCTTCGCGCTCACGGTCGGCTACTTCATGCAGTTGTCGCTGGGCTTCTTCCGCTACTCTCACGGCCCGATCCTCCTGGCGGCGGCACCCGCGGCGGACTAAAGCGCCTGGCTGTCGCCGGGCCGCGCATGGCACCGGCCAGGGCCTCTATCCGCACCTGCCGGCCGTCCTGGGGCCGTCCACTTTGCCTTGACAAGCCCCCCCCGGCTACCTATACTCGCAAAGGATGGTTTCTCACGCTGACGCTACCCTCAACCTAGCCAGCCTGCTCAAGACCTCGCCCGCGCGCGGCGGCGAGGACGAGGTTTCGGGCGAGGGGCTTTTGCAGCCTTCCGCGGCCTTGCTCGAGCACAGCGGCATAACCCTGGCGGGGCCGCTCGACTGGCAATTGACGGTGCGCCGGGCCGGCGGCGAGAACGACTTTCTGCTTGACGGCGAGGTCTCGGGCACGGTGGTGCTCGAGTGCCGCCGCTGCCTGACCGAGGTCGAGGCCGACGTTGCCGCCGACCTTCTCTATGCGATGGCCTACCGGGCAAGCGTCAAGGGCCTCAAGCTCACCGAGGACGCGGAGAGCGGGGAGATCCTCCTCTTCGGCCAGCCCGAGGTGGACTTCGCCGAACTCCTCACCGAGGTGCTCGCGGTGGACCTGCCGCTCGCGGTGCTCTGCCAGGAAGAGTGCAGGGGGCTGTCGGAGGCGGGCGTCAATCTCAACGAGCACCCCGAGGCCGCAGGGGACGAGGCGCGCGAGAACGAGCAGGAGTCGCCTTTTAAGTCGCTCAAGGATATCAAGTTGGAAGGTTAGCAGGGTCAAACCTTCCAACCTTCCAACCTTTCAACCTTCAAACTTTTCAACAATCTTCAAGGAGCATCATGGCAAAACATCCCGTACCCAAAAAGCGCACCTCCAAGGCCAGGCGCGATTCGCGCCGCAGCCACCACGCACTCACCGCTCCCAACCTGGTGGCCTGCCCCGAGTGCAAGGAGATGAAGCTCCAGCACGTGGTCTGCCCGCACTGCGGTTCCTACCGGGGCCGTCAGGTGCTCGACATCGAAGCTTGAGGCCAGCGCGGCGACAGGCTGGTGCAGGAACAAGGTAGCCGGATCGTCTCGCTACCTGTTCTTTTTGCTTCTTACCGTCCCTTTTGCAAGCCCACAAGAAACTTCGGGTTAGAATGAGGCCGCAACGGTCGGTTGAGCGTTGATGAATGTCTCTTTTCATGCCTCTGCGGCTCATGCTTCTAGTTTGTAGGTTCAGCCTGGGCAGCCGCTGAAACGCCGACCTGCCAAAGGGTCGGGCGTCGCGCACTGGATGTGGTGGTTTGACGAAACAGCCGACGACAGAGAAGCCGACGACAGAGAAGCACCGGGCGGGCATCACCGCCATGGGTGCTTATGCCCCCGAGAGGGTGGTCAGCAACCACGACCTCGAGAAGCTCGTGGACACCAGCGACGAGTGGATCACCACCCGCACCGGCATCAAGCGGCGGCACTTCGCCGCCGAGGACGAGTACACCTCGCACCAGTCGATCGCCTGCGTCCAGAACCTTATCGCCCGCCACGGCGAGGCGAGCTTGGACGGCGTGGACATGGTGATCGTGGCGACGAGCACGCCCGACGCCCTCTTTCCGGCGACGGCGGCCCTCGTCCAGAAGCACTTCGACCTGAAGGCCGGCGCCTTTGATCTCCTGGCCGCCTGCACCGGCTGGCTCTACGCGCTCTCGGTCGCCAAGGCCTATGTCGAATCCGGAAACTGCAAAAAGGTCCTGGCCATCGGCGCCGAGACCTTGTCGAAGATGCTCGACTGGGAAGACCGCACCACCGCCGTGCTCTTCGGCGACGGGGCGGGTGCCGCCATCATCGAGGCGGTGCCCGAGCCCTACGGGATCCGCTCGATGGTCATCGGCGCCGACGGTTCGGGCGCCCACCACCTGCACATCGGCTCCTTCGCGCCCTGCTTGCCGGGCGGCACGGCCATGAAGAAGAACCTCGTCGCCATGAACGGCCGCGAGGTCTTCAAGTTCGCCGTCCGGGTGATGAACACGGCCACGCTCGAGGCCGTCGACAGGGCCGGGCTCAGGCCCGAGGACATCGCGCTGTTCGTGCCCCACCAGGCCAACTGGCGCATCATCGAGGCGGCGCGCGAGCGCCTGGGCCTGACGCCCGAGCGGGTCGTCGTCACCGTCGCCGAGTACGGCAACAACTCGACGGCGAGCGTCCCGATGGCGCTCCTGCACGCGCTCGACGAGGGCCGCATCGCCGACGGCGACCATCTGCTGCTGGTTTCCTTTGGGGGTGGTCTCTCCTGGGGCGCGAGCGTCGTGACCTGGGGGGGTGCGTGGCACCGGACGTGAGGGCAGACCTGGCGGCACCGGACCTGGCGGCGCTCTTTCCCGGCCAGGGCTCGCAGGGGGTCGGCATGGCCAAGGATTTCTACGGCTCTTTCCCGGCCGCCCGCGCGGTTCTTGACGAGGCCGAGGGCGCCATGCCCGGCCTCTTGGACATCATGTGGCAGGGCCCCGAGGCGGCTCTTCGGCTCACCGCCAACCAGCAGCCCGCGCTGGTGGCGGCGGGGGCGGCGGCCTTTGCCGCTTACCTCGAGGCGGGCGGGGACAAGCCGCGCTACGCCGCCGGTCACAGCCTGGGCGAGTTCACGGCGCACGTGGCGGCGGGTTCGCTCTCCGTCGAGCGGGCCATTCGGCTCGTCCACGCCCGAGGCGCCTACATGCAAGAGGCGGTACCGCCCGGCGCGGGCGCCATGGCCGCGGTGATGAAGCTGGACCCAGAGCGCGTCGCCGAGGTCTGCGCGGGCACAAGAGGCATGAGGGGGGGCGTGGTCGAGATCGCCAACCTCAACTCGCCCGGCCAGACGGTCATCTCCGGTGAGGCGGACGCGGTCGCGCGCGCCGGCGAGCACCTCAAGGAGGCGGGCGCGCGGGTGATCCCCCTCAAGGTCTCGGCCCCCTTCCACTGCAGCCTGATGAGGCCGGCGGCCGAGAGGCTGGCCCAGGACCTCGCGCTGGTGCCCTTCGGCGAGATGAGCATGACGATCATCAGCAACGTCACGGCCGAGCCCGTGGCTCACCTAGGGAACGCCGCCGGGCTCTTGGAGCGGCAGGTGACGAGCCCGGTGCGCTGGACCGAGTCGCTGCTGAAGCTGCACGAGCTCGGCGTCAGGCGCTTTTTGGAGTTCGGCTCGGGCAGGGTCCTGAGCGGCCTGGTCGGGCGCACCCTGGAGGGCGCCGATGCCCGCGCCGTCACGGACGCGGCAAGCCTGAAGGAGGCGCTATGACGAGGGACCCGATGATAGGGAGCCGTTTATGAGGAGCTGTTTATGAGGAGCTGTTTATGAGGAGCTGCCTGATCACCGGCTCGAGCCGCGGTTTGGGGCTAGCGATGGCGAGGGAATTGGCGGCGCGGGGCTGCAACGTCGGCGTGCACTACGTCCGCTCGGCGGACGCGGCCGAGGCTCTGGCTCGAGAACTCAGGGAGATGGGCGTCCAGGCCGAGGCCTTTAGCGCCGACATCGCCGACCCGGCGGCCTGCAAGCGGCTCGTCGCCGAGGTGGGCGAGGCTCTGGGGAGTCTCGACGTGCTCGTCAACAACGCGGGCATCACCCGCGACGGCCTGGCCATGCGCATGAAGGACGAGGACTGGACGGCTGTTCTAGACACCAACCTGTCGAGCGCCTTTTACCTGTCGCGCGCCGCCCTGCGCGGCATGGTCTCGCGCCGCTGGGGCCGCATCGTCAACGTCTCGAGCGTCGTCGGCCTGATGGGCAATGCCGGTCAGGCCAACTACGTCGCCGCCAAGGCGGGTCTGGTCGGCCTCACCAAGGCCTTGGCGCGCGAGTACGCTGGCAAGGGCGTGACGGTCAACGCGGTGGCGCCCGGCTTCATCGAGTCCGACATGACGGGGGGGCTCTCCGAGGCGCTCAAGGAGGGCTACCTGGGGCAGATTCCCGCGGGCCGCTTCGGCCGACCCGAGGAGGTCGCCAAGGCGGTGGCCTTTTTAGCGAGCGAGGACGCCGCCTACATCAACGGTCAGACACTGGCCATCGACGGCGGCATGGTGATGGCTTAGCGGGCGCAGGGCCTTGCGCCGTGGCGCCGTCATGCTAGAATTTCTGACATTCATGCACTCTCGTCTCCTTTGACACCGTGCAGAACCCAAAGCTGTTAAACTTCGCTAGGAGGACATCATGGCAGACGACATTATGGTCAAGATTCGCTCGGTGGTGGCGGACAAGCTCGACGCCGACCCCTCGGCAGTGGTCGAAAGCGCCTCGTTCGTGGACGACTTGGGCGCCGATTCGCTCGACGTGGTCGAGCTGATCATGGGGCTCGAGGACGAGTTCGGTATCGAGATCAGCGACGAAGAGGCCGAAAAGATCCGCACCGTCGGCGACGCCAAGAGCTTTATCGCGGCCCGTCAGTAGCGCGCCCCGTGGGGCAAAGAGGATGATCACGAGCGCCCAAGGGAGCTGTAGAGGTTGAGCCTGGTATGAAACGTGTGGTAGTGACGGGAGTCGGGCCGGTGAGCCCCATCGGCGTGGGTGCGGCGGCCTTTTTGAGGGCGCAGCACGAGGCTAAGAACGGCATCCGGCGCATTTCGCGCTTCGACCCGAGCGAGCTGTCGGCGCAGATCGCCGGCGAGGTCGATGTCGAGATCACGGACTTTATCGACCGCAAGGAGGCCAAGCGCCTCGACCGCTACGTGCAGCTCGCCATCATCGGCGCGGACCTGGCGCTCGCGGACGCGGGGCTGAGCCCTGAGGACATCGCCGGCGAAGGGACCGGGACCTGCATCGGCAGCGGCATCGGCGGCCTGACCGTCTTCGAGGACCAGGCCAAGGTGCGCTTTGACCGCAATGCCATGCGCATGAGCCCCTTTTTCATCCCGATGATGATCGCCAACATGGCGAGCGGCCACCTGGCCATGCGCTACGGCCTGATGGGCCCGAGCAGCACCGTGGTGACGGCCTGCGCGACGGGCTCGGGCGCGATCGGCGACGCCTTTCGAATCGTCCAGCGCGGCGAGGCCCAGGTGATGCTCTCGGGCGGCACCGAGGCGCCAATCACCGCTATGGGCATCGGCGGCTTCGCGGTGATGAAGGCCCTTTCGACCCGCAACGACAGCCCGGAAACGGCCAGCCGGCCCTTCACCGCCTCGCGCGACGGCTTCGTGGCGGGCGAGGGCGCGGGCATCTTGGTGCTCGAGGAGTTCGAGCACGCCAGCGCGCGCGGCGCGCACATCTACGCCGAGGTCGTCGGCTACGCGACCAGCGCCGACGCCCACCACATCACCGCGCCGGCCCCCGGCGGCTCGGGCGCGGTGCGCTGCATCCGCTGGGCGCTAAAGTCGGCGGGCGTCGGCGCCGAAGCGATCGGCTACATCAACGCCCACGGCACCAGCACCCCCGCCAACGACCTCAACGAGACGCTGGCCTACAAGGCCGTCTTCAACGGCTCGAAGGTGCCGCCGGTCTCGAGCACCAAGTCGATGACCGGCCACCTGCTGGGTGCGGCGGGCGCCATCGAGGCCGTCGCCAGCGTCCAGGCCATCGACTCGGGCGTCCTGCCGCCCACCCGCAACTCCATCGACCCCGACCCCGAGCTCGACCTCGACTACATCCCCAACGAGGCCAGGGAGGGCAAGGTGAACTACGTGCTCTCGACCAACTTCGCCTTCGGCGGACAGAACGCGGCCTTAGTGTTCAAGCGGGTCTAGGGTATTCAAGCGGGTCTAGCGGGTCTCATCTTCAAGAAGGCCTCGAGCTCGCTTCTGCGCGGCAGCGAGGGCTGCGCGCCCTCGCGGCTGGCGGCCAGGGCGCCGGCGGCGCTGGCCCAGCGGGTGGCCTCCGCGAGCGTCAGCCCCCTCTCGAGCGCGACCGCGAGCACGCCCGCAAAGGCGTCGCCCGCCGCGGTGCTGTCTACGGCCTTGACCGCAAAGGCCGCCATGTAGCCGCTCTCCTCCCGCGTCGCCCAGACCGCGCCCCTGGCGCCGAGGGTGAGGACGGCCTGGGGGACCAGCGCGGTGAGCTTCCGGGCGGCCTCCTCCGGCTTGCCCCGCACCTCCTGCGCGCTGCCCTCGAGCAGCGCCGCCGCCTCGCTCTCGTTGACGAGCAGGAGGTCGATGGGCGCTAGCGCCGCCGCCCCTAGCCTCCGGGCGGGCGCCAGGTTGAGGACGACTCTGGCGCCCGCCTCGCGCCCCAGGCGGGCGGCCGTAAGCGCGGTCTCCAGGGGGATCTCGAGCTGAAGGAGGAGGACGGCGGCGCCCTCAAAGGCCGCCGGGTCCAGATCGCCCGGCCGCAGGCGCGCGTTGGCGCCGGGCGCCACGATGATGCTGTTTTCGCCACCCTTCTCGCCACCCTTCTCGCCACTATTCTCAGTGCCTTCGGTGACGCTGACGAAGGCAACGCCGCTGGGGCCGGGAAGCGCGCGGCTGTGCTCGAGATCGATGCCTTCGGCCTCCAGGCCGCGCAGGAGCGTCTCGCCAAAGCCGTCCTCGCCGACCCGGCCGATCAGCCGCACGGAGCCGCCGGCGCGCGCCGCGGCCACCGCCTGGTTGGCGCCCTTGCCGCCCGGGTGGGTGGCGTAGTCCGAGC
>JALZLY010000084.1 GCA_030858465.1 Deinococcota bacterium | reverse complement strand
CGGCACACCCATCGTCACCTACCAGGCAAACGTGCCTGGGGCGCCTGTAAAGACCCTCCCTTGAGGGTCTTTCTTTTGCCTCACTAGCCGTGCCTGGGCGTCAATGACCTGCGTGAACATTTCCTAGGGTAATCCTGAACACTACTGCCGCACCGTTTCCGCAGCCGGCCTTGCCAGCCTGAAAAGGCCGGTGGCGTCCTCATAGCTGACCCTGACGGTGTAGATGCCCCGCCCCTGCCTCATCTCCCCCACCACGCTCACAAGCTGCCCCGCCTCGAAGGTCTCGCTGAAGATCCTGCGCGGGGGCGTGCCCCGCTGGCCTGTCTGAAGGCTGGCGGGGCGCTCGTAGTAACCCTCGACGGTGACACGTCCCCGCCTCAACCGTCCTCGAAAGTCCACCGGAAACGGCTGGTCGGCGATACGCTGGCGGTTGTAGGTAAAGACATGGTCCTTCTTGTAGACCAAGACCGGCGTGTAGGGCGCGACGCCCAGATACCAGCCCTGCCACTCCCCGACCCCGAAAAAGATGATCGCACCGATAACCAAAAACCTGATGAGCCCCCCCATAGGGCAAGTATAGCCCTACCGGCGCTCGAGGCACCCGTTTGCTCGGCAGCCTCCCAAGGGAGGCCCGGCTTTTGGACAACCTCCCGGCGGTGAGCGCCTGAAGTTTCGCGTCACCGGACATCACCCTGAACCCCGGCTAGCCGCCCCGCGCCTGTGGGCGGGCCTGCCGCTTCGCCGTCTCGTGTGCCCCAGCCGCACCCTGACCAGCAGCCACAAGGAGGTGATGACCAGGAGCACGAAGACCGCGTCACCCACCAGCAGGCCGGTAGCCGAAAGCCCCACCGCGAAAAAGACGATGGCGCAGATGATGAGCAAGGCTACGCCCAACTGCGCCAGGGTGATCTTTAGGGTGGTCATACTTAAGCCTACCCGCTAGAGCGCAACAAGATCTGACGCGGCAGTCCTTCCCGGCCTGCACGCGCTCGGCGACCGCGCCGGGAGGGGGCAAGGTGGTTCGAGCGCTAATAGACCGGCTCGCCACCAGGGCTTTCTGGCAGCCCTGGGTGTCTCTGGTGGCCGCGACAGCGGCTGGCTCATCACGCGGGGCGGTTCCGCTTGAAGCTGCTCAACCAGGCAGGTAGCAGCGCAAGAGCGTCCCCTCACCCTCCAGCCGGTACGCCCCGAGACCGGCAGGCAGAACGCAGGACTCGCCCTGCTCGAGGGCCAGCGAGGTCTCCCCCGCCGCCAGCGTCACCGCGCCGTCTATGAGGGTGAGGAGTTCGACGCTCTTGGGCCGGGTCGTCTCCTCGAGGCTGCTTGCCACCGGCCAGCGTTCCATCGCGAAGTGTCCGGTCTCCACCAGGAGCGTCCGCCCGCCTGCCAGCGTCCGCGGCGCCACCTTGGCGCGCTCGCCGGGGCTGTAGTCGAGCACGTCCAGGGCCTTGTCCAGGTGCAGCTCGCGCGGCTTGCCCTGCGCGTCGCGGCGGTCGTAGTCGTAGAGGCGGTAGGTGAGGTCCGAACTCTGCTGGATCTCGAACAGCAGGATGCCCGCGCCGATGGCGTGGAGCGTCCCCGCCGGATTGTAGACGACGTCGCCGGGCGCGACCGGGACATGGTTGAGGTAGTGCTCGAGCCGTCCCGTTAGGGCGGCGCGGCGGATCTGACCCGGCGTGAGCGGCTCGCTAAAGCCCCAGATGATCTGGGCGCCCGGTTCGGCCCGCAGGATCAGCCACGCCTCCTCCTTGCCGTGAAAGCCGCTCTCGGCCTCGCGGGCGTGGGCGTAGGCGTCGTCCGGGTGGACCTGTATAGAGAGCCTGTCGCCCGCGTCGATGAACTTGGCCAGCAACGGGAAGCTGACACCATAGCGCGCTCGAGCGACCGTGCCCACAAGCGCCTCGCCCAGGCGCTCAGCGACCTCGGCCAGGGTCACGCCCGCCAGCGGGCCGTTTAAGACGCGGTTGCCCGCGTAGACCTGCCAGCTTTCGCCGAGGGGTTCGGGGCCGTCCCAAGCTACGCCCAAAAAGGAGGCCAGCTCGCCGCCGCCCCAGAGGCGGGGGCTCAGAAAGCGCGAGAGTTTGAGGGGGTAGAGGTCCATCCGGTTCCCTTCCGGGCGCAGCCGCCCTTAAAGAATTGGTGAAGCCGGTGTGCGTGCTAGCTGACCATCAGCTTACCGTTTTGGTTTACCATAGGCTCAAGATATTAACGGGGGTTAGCTCTCTCATGCTCGAGGCTTTATCTTCTTTTATCCACGACGCGGGACCGCTCGGCCCGCTCCTCTATATCCTGCTGTTCTTGCTGACGGCGCTCCTGCCCTTCATCCCCACCCCGCTGGTGAGCACGCTCGGCGGCAGCCTCCTGGGCGTCGGCCCGGCCATTCTGTACGGCACCGTCGGTCTGGCCCTGGGCGCGGCCCTGGCGCTCAACCTCTCGCGCCGGCTGGGCCGCCCGGTCATCTTGCGCCTGGTGAGCCCCAAACTCTGGCACGAGTGGGAGCAGTTTTTGGGCATCAAGTCGCTGTGGATCTGGGGCGTCATCTTTTTTGTCCTGAATATCGACTTCGCGGTGGTGGCGGCGGGACTCTCCAACCTCTCCTTGCGGCGGCTGTGGCTGACCGCGATGATCGCCCGCATCCCCTGGATCGTCCTCACCGCCTGGTTCGGCGACGCCGTCCTGCAGTCCGACCGCTACCTCGCGCCCGCCCTGGGCCTCATCGTCGTCATCTTCGCCGTCTTGCAGCTCGTGCGCGCGCGCTTCCGCCGCCTGCTCGTCGAGAAGGTGCCCGAGGTCGCCGAAGTGGTCGAGGTCGCCGAGGTGGCCGAGCTCGAGGCGGCCGCCCACGCCGAGCCGAAGCGGGAGAGCTTCAGGGAGTTAAAGTTGAAGGGCAGCGGCCAGGGGGAGTAGGGAAAAGCTCTAGTCCGACTCCGCTGTGCCGACCCCTGAATGCCGCCCTTCCGGCAGCTTCTTGCCGGGATTCATGATGCCCCTGGGGTCGAGCGCCGCCTTGAGCGCGCGCATGACCGCGAGGGACGCCCCGTGCTCGCGCTCCATATAGCGCAGCTTGCGGATGCCCACGCCGTGCTCGCCCGTCGAGGTGCCGCCCAGGCTGAGGGCGTGCTCGACCATCTTGTGGCTCACCTCTTCGACGCGGGCCTGCGCCGCGGGGTCGGCCGGGTCGAAGAAGATGGCCAGGTGAAAGTTGCCGTCGCCGACGTGGCCGACGAGGTAGGCGCTGAGCCCCGCCTCGCGGCAGTTGGCGAGCGCCGCCCCCACCGCCTCGGCCAAGCGCGAAATGGGCACGGCCACGTCGGTGACCACGCTGCGCTTGCCGGGGTTGGCGGCGACGGTCGCGTAGAACATGTTGTGGCGGGCCGCCCAGAGCCTTTCGCGCTCGCTCGCGTCGCTGCTCGAGTCAAACAGCAGCGCGCCGTGCTCCCGGGCGATTTCCTCGGCGAGGGCAGTGTCGGAAGCGACGCCCGCGGGACTGCCGTGAAACTCGAGAAAGACCGTCATCTCCTCGGGATAGCTCGTGCCCTGATGCCGGTTGACCGCGGCAATCGACAGCGGATCCACCAGCTCGCAGCGCGCCACCGGCACGCCCGAGGCGATGAGAGCGCTCACGAAGCGCGTGGCCGCCTCGACCGAGCCGAAGGGCACGCGCGCGGCGGCGGCGGCCTCGGGCAGGCCGACGAGCCGCACCGTCGCCTCGGTGATGACGCCCAAGGTGCCCTCGGCACCGCAGTAGAGCCGCGTTATGGCGTAACCGCTGCTCGACTTGCGCGCGCGCGAGCCGGTGCGGATGACCGCACCCGTCGGCGTGACCAGCTCGAGCGCCAAGACGTAGTCGGCCGTCACCCCGTAGCGCACCGCCGCCGTTCCCGAGGCGTTGGTCGAGATCATCCCGCCCAAGGAGGCGTGGGCGCCGGGGTCGATGGGAAAGAAGAGGCCGCTGCGGCGCACGTAGTCGTTGAGACGGGGATAGCTCGCGCCGGGCTGGACCACCGCCAGCAGGTCCTCGGGTCGGAACTCCAGGATCCGGTTCATCCGCGTCATGTCGAGCGAGACGCCGCCCCTGACCGGCACGGTGTGGCCCTCGAGGCTCGAGTTCACCGCCACCGGCGTGACCGGGACGCCGCGCTCGAACGCGTACAGCATCACCCGGCGCACGTCCTCGGTGGACTCGGGAAAGACCACCGCCTCGGGCAGGACGGCCTCGTCGTAGGACTCGCCGCGGGCGTGGCTCTCGAGCACCGACGCCCCGGTGCTCAGCTGGTCCTCGCGGAGCAGGGCTTTCAGGTTCGCGATCATGGCTTTAGAATACAGGAGTCAGAAGCCAGGAGACAGAACAGCAGCCTTTCTCCTGACCTCTTGACTCCTGCTCTTTCAGGCATTCTTGAGCCTCGGGTCGAGCGCGTCGCGAATGGCGTCGCCGAGCAGGTTAAAGCCGACCACCGAAAAGAAGATGGCCAGGCCCGGAAAGATCGACATCCAGGGCGCGCGCAGGAACTGCCGGTAGCCGTCCCTGATCATCACGCCCCACTCGGGGTTGGGCGGCTGCGCGCCCAGGCCCAAGAAACCCAGCGCCGCTACGTCCAAGATGGCGACGCCGACGGACAGCGTGAGCTGCACGATTAAGGGCGAGAGGGCGTTGGGCAGGATGTGCGCGAAGACGACACGCGGCGACTTCGCGCCGAGCGCCTTGGCCGCCTGCACGTACTCGGACTCGCGCAGGCCCAAGACCACGGCGCGGGTGATGCGGATATAGACCGGAATCTGGGTGATCGAGATGGCGATGAGCGCGTTGCTCAGGCTCGGCCCCAGGGTCGCTACGATGGCGATGGCCAGCAGGATGCCGGGAAAGGCCAGCAGGATGTCTACCAGCCAGACGGTGACGGTATCGACCCAGCCGCCCAGGTAGCCGGCCATGAGCCCGAGCAGGGTGCCGGTGGTCACCGCGATGGCCACGGCGACGAGGCCGACCCGCAAGGAGATGCGGCCGCCGTGCCAGACCCTGGTGAGCAGGTTGCGGCCGAGCTCGTCGGTGCCGAAGGGCGTCGACCAGCTCTGGACACCAAACCCCTCCCGCTCCGCCTCGGTCATCGTCCAGGACGGCGGCGTGAGCCGCAGGCGCAGGTTGCGGTCGCGCTGCGCGTCGTAGGGGCTGACGAGCGGCGCGAGCAGCGAGATGAGGATGAAGAAGACCACCACGCTCAGACCGAGCAGGCCGGTCGGATTGCGAAAAAAGCGGCGGACGGCGTCCTGGGCGAGCGAACGGCCCTTTTCCCGCTTGGCGGGCGCGGTCATGGTGCTCACGCGTACTGAATCCTCGGGTCGATAAAGGCGTAGGACAGGTCGACGAGCAGGTTGACCAGGACGAAGACGAAGGCGACGAAGATGACGCCGCCCTGGATGATCGGGTAGTCGCGGGCGCTGATGGCGTCGTAGACCCAGCGGCCTATGCCCGGCCAGGAGAAGACCGTCTCGGTCAGAATGGCGCCGGAGAGCAGGGTGCCAAACGACAGGCCGATGACGGTGACGACCGGCAGCAGCGCGTTTCTTAGCGCGTGCTTGTTGATGACGATGCGCGGCTTGAGTCCTTTGGCGCGCGCCGTCCTCACGTAGTCCTGACCGAGGACCTCGAGCATGGCGCTCCGCGTCATCCGCACCACGATGGCCAAGGGGATGGTGCCGAGGGCGACGCCCGGCAAGACGAGGTGGCGAAAGGCGTCCCAGGAAGCCGCCGGGTTGCCGCGCAAGAGCCCGTCCAAGACGTAGAGCCCGGTGATGGGCCGGATGCTCAGGCTCACGTCGAGCCGACCCGCCGGCGGCAGCCAGCCCAGGTTGACCGAAAAGATGTAGATGAGGATGATCGCCAGCCAGAAGACCGGAAAGGACACGCCCGCCAGGGCAAAGACCATCACGCCGGTGTCGACCAGGGTTCCGCGCCTTAGCGCCGCGACGATGCCCGCGGGAACGCCGACGAGGAGGGCGATGAGCATGGCCATGAGCGCGAGCTCGAGGGTGGCGGGAAAGCGCTGGACGAGGCCGTCGCGGACGTTGATGCGGGTGAAGTAGGAGCGGCCCAGGTCGCCCCGCAGGGCCCGGCTTACGAAGTTTAGGTACTGCGAATCGAAGACGGCGAGCGGGTTGCCCGTGCTCCGCACGGCCTCCAAGTTAACGAAGAGCGGCTGGTCGAGGCCGAGCTCGGTGCGCAGCCGCGCGCGCGATTCGGGCGTGGCCCGCTCACCCAGCATGAGCAGCGCGGGGTCGGCGGGAATCACCCGGGTGATGGTAAAGACGAGAAGGCTGATCCCAAAGAGCACCGGGATGAGCCCTAGGAGGCGCCGAAAAAAATAGGCTGTCAAATAAGGCTCCTGTCGGCTTGCCCGCCGACCGCAAGGAGGGGCGGTGGCGGAGATGAAAGGGGCGCCACCGGCGCCCCTCACCCGGTTCTCTAGTTCTTGGTCACGGTCCTGAGCGGAACGGTGCTGCCGAGCGGGCTCGGGATGAAGCCCGCTACGTTGTTTCTGACGGCGTTCAGGACGCGGTTATGGGCGACGGGCAGGTTGACCATCTCGTCGCTCACCAGCCGGTCGAGTTCCTCGTAGAGCGCCTGGCGCTCCTCCTGGCTGCCGGCCTGGCGGGCGCGGGTCAACAGGTCCAGGGCTTCGGGGCTGTCCCAGCCGAATTGCTCGGGGGCGGACGGACCGAAAAAGGTGTAGAGGAAGTTGTCGGGATCGGCGAAGTCGGCGCTCCAGCCGAGCATGTACATGGGGTAGGCGCCGGTGTTGTAGCGCTCTAAGTAGGTGCCCCACTCCTCGCTGCGCAACTCGGCGTTGATGCCCACCTCGGCCAGATAAGAGGCCATGGTGGTGGCGATGGGCTCGGGCGCGGGGTAGTAGGGGCGGCTCACCGGCATGTACCAGAGTTCGGTGTCGAAGCCGTCCTCATAGCCCGCCTCGGCCAGGAGTTCCTGGGCGCGCTCGGGGTCGTAGGGATACTCTTCGTCCAAGTCGGCGCGGCCCCAGAGCGCGGGCGGCACGAACTGGCTGGCCCTGGCGCCGAGACCGGCGTAAAAGGCCTCGACGATGGCGTCGCGGTCGATGGCGTAGGCCACCGCCTGGCGCACCCGCAGGTCGTCGAAGGGGCTGTTGGCCTGGTGGAAGGCGAGGTAGCCGACGTTCAGGTTGGCCTCGACCGTCACCACCTCGAGGTCGGCGGACCCTTCGACCTGGGGCAGGTCGTCCGAAGCGAGGTTGACGGCGATGTCCAAGTTGCCGGCCAGAAGCTGGGCCAGGCGCGCGGTGGGGTCTTCGACGCCCAAGAAGACGAGCTGTTCGACGCCCGCGCTTTCGCCCCAGTAGTCCTCATAGCGCGCGAGCGCCACGCGGTCGCCGTCGATCCACTCGACGAAGCGGAAGGGGCCGGTGCCGACCGTGCCGGCGGCCGGGCCGCCGTAGTCCTCGCCGCCTTCGCGGACCGCCTCGGGGCTGTGCAGGCCGAAGTAAGAGGAGGCCAGCATGGCGGGCAGGAAGCTCACCGAGTCGCGCAGGGTCAGCTCGACGGTGGTCTCGTCAACGGCGCGAGCCGACTCGAGCACGCTCTCCTCGTCGAAGCCGCCGAAGATCCAGGTCCAGGGCACGAAGGGCTTGTCGAAGCGGTAGTCGTTGGTAGTGTCGTTCCAGCGCTCGAGGTTGAAGACCACCGCCTCGGCGTTTAGGGGCGTGCCGTCGTGGAAGCTCACCCCCTGGCGCAGGTTGAAGGTCCACACCGTGGCGTCCTCGTTGGCCTCCCAGTCGGTGGCCAGGCCGGGCTCCAAGTCGCCCGTGCCGGGCGTGAAGAAGACCAGGTTCTCCAGGATCTGATAGGACGGCGTCAGCGAGTTGCCGTCCTGGCCGGTGTCGAGCGTGACCGGCAGGCCGCTCTGGCCGAAGACCAAGGTTTGCGCGGCAGCCAGCCCGAGACCCAAGACGAGGCTAAGCAGCACCGCAGTTCGAAGCTTGCGCATATATCCTCCTGAAGCGAGCGGGCATCTATTCGGTTTTCACCGCCTGCTAAAGGAAAACTTTACCACAAGTTTGCCCGCGCTCCAGGAAGTGTGAAGCCCCTTCTTCATTCTTCCGGCCTCCCTCGGCCTTGCTGTTGACGGCGGCGGCGGCAAACGGTTTAATAGGAGGAACAAGCTTGCGTCCCACAGTGCCCCATAATGCCCCATAACGCCCCATAATGCAGGGCCGGGTGCTAACCCCGACGGGGTGTCGCGACGGGACAGGCTTGACGGTGGTCTTCTATCCCTGAAGACCCCATCGCTCGAAAGGAGAAAGACGTTGAAAAAAGCTCTAACCACGGCCCTTCTGGCAGCTGCGCTCCTGTTGTCGGGGAGCACGCTGGCGCAGACCCTGATCGTCGCCCAGGGCACCGACGCCGTCACCCTCGACGCCGCCAACAGCACCGACTCGCCCTCGGCGACCGTCATCAGCCACATCTCCGAGACGCTCTTCGAGCTCACCCCCGAGGGCACCATCGAGCCGCTCCTGGCCGAGAGCCAGGAGGTCTCCGAGGACGGCCGCGTCTGGACGCTCAACTTGCGCCAGGGCGTGACCTTCCACGACGGCACGCCGTTCGACGCCGAGGCGGTGGTCTTCAACTTGGAGCGCTTCATCGACCCGGAGAACGCCTTCCAGTTCCGCTTCTTGCTCGCCCGCATCGAGTCGGTCGAGGCCACGGACGAGCACACCGTCGAAGTCACCCTCGCCGACACCTTCGCGCCCTTCCTGGCCCACTTGACCCACTCGTCCACGGCCATCCAGAGCCCCGCGGCCATCCAAACGCAGGGAGATGACTATGGCGACAACCCGGTCGGCACCGGCCCCTTCCGCTTCGTCTCCTGGGAGCGCGGCCAGCGCATCGACCTGGAGCGCAATGACGACTACTGGGGCGAAGCACCCGGCGTCGAGGGCGTGCGCTTTCTGACCGTGCCCGAGTCGACCACCCGCATGGCCATGGTCGAGACCGGCGAAGCCCACGTCGCCGTGCGCGTGCCCGTCCAGGACGTCTCCCGCTTGGACGCCGACCCCAACATCACCGTCGACAACACCTCGAGCGTGCGGACCATCTACATCTACTTCAACCACACCATGGAGCCCTTCACCGACGCCCGTGTGCGCCAGGCGATCAACTATGCCGTGGACAAGGAAGAGATCGCCGACTTCCTCTTAGGCGGCGCCGTGCGGCCCTCCGACGCGCCCATCGCGCCGGGCATCTTCGGCTACACCCCGGTCGGCTCCTACGACTACAACCCCGAGCGCGCCCGTGAGCTCCTCGCCGAGGCGGGCCATCCTGACGGCCTCTCGGTCACGCTCTACAGCCCCAGCGGCCGCTACCTCCAGGACATCCAGATCTCCGAGGCCATCCAGAGCCAGCTCGCCGAGGTGGGCGTCAACGCCGAGATCGAGTCGCTCGAGTGGGCGGCCTACCTCGAGCTGACCGGCCAGCCCGCCGAGGACAACATCGTGCCCATGGCCATGCTCGGCTGGGGCACGGTGACGGGCGACGCCGACTACGGCCTCTTCGCGCTCTTCCACACCAGCGAACACGTGCCCGCCGGCTCGAACCGCGCCTTTTACAGCAACCCCGAGGTCGACGAGCTCCTGGACGAGGCGCGCACCGACACCGACCCCGAGACGCGCGAGGGCCTCTACGCCGAGGCCATGCAGATCATCTGGGACGAGGCCGCCTGGCTCTTCTTGCACTCCGAGACGCAGCTCACCGCCATCCGCGACGAGGTCGAGGGCTTCGTCGTGCATCCCACCGAGCGCTACCTGGCGCATAACGCCTCGCTCCGCTGAGGACCGTCCGCCGGAGAGGGTGGGCGTTCCGCCCACCCTCCGTTATCTTTTCCGTTATCTTTAAGGTGACCATTCTTGCTGACCTATCTTCTTCGCCGCATCCTCGCCGCGCTGCCCTCTATCTTCGGCGTCATCCTCATCGTCTTTCTGATGGTGCGCTTGGCGCCCGGCGACCCGGCCCTCTTGCTGGCCGGCGAATTCGCCACGCCCGAGCAGCTCAGGCTCACCCGCGAGCGCTTGGGCCTCAACGAGCCGGGCCACGTGCAGTTCGGGATCTTTCTGGGCAACCTGGTCCAGGGCGACCTCGGCCGCTCGACGCGGACGCGCCGCGAGGTCACCAGCGAACTGCGCAGCTATTTTCCCAACACCCTGGAGCTCGCCCTCGGCGCGATGGCCGTGGCGCTGCTCATCGGCATTCCGGCGGGAATCGTCTCCGCGGTCAGGCCCAACACCGCTTTCGACTACTTAGCGACGCTGGGCGCGCTCATCGGCGTGTCGATGCCGGTCTTCTGGTTCGGCCTCTTGGCGATCCTCTTCTTCTCGGTCAACCTGGGCTGGTTTCCGGTGGCGGGCCGGGGCACGCTGGCGCACCTGGTCCTGCCGGCCGTCAGCCTGGGCGCCGGCACCGCCGCCATCATCACCCGCATGACGCGGAGCTCGATGCTCGAGGTCTTGAATCAGGACTACGTGAGGACGGCGCGCGCCAAGGGCCTGGCCAACCACCTGGTCGTCAACAAGCACGCCTTCAGGAACGCGCTCATCCCGATCGTCACCATCACCGGCTTGCAGTTCGGCACCCTGATGGCCGGCGCGGTGCTCACCGAGACGGTCTTCTCCTGGCCGGGCATCGGCCAACTCCTGGTGACCTCCATCCTCGCCCGCGACTATCCGGTCGTGCAGGGCGCGGTCCTGCTTATCGCCGTCTCCTTTATCGTCATCAACCTGCTCGTCGACCTCGTCTACGGCGCCATCGACCCGAGGATTCGCTATGAGTGAGGCTCGAGGGGTCAAAAGGGCGAGTCGCGATGGCTGAGAAACCGGGGCCTTCCACCTCGAGCCCTTCTACCCCAGGCCCTTCTACCCCAAACAGAGAGCCCGTGACGGGCACCGAGAAGACCGTCAAAGCCGGCAAGAGGGCCGGCAGCCGCTGGCGCAAGCGCTTTTTCAGGAGCCCGCTGGCCAAGATGGGCTTTGCCATCATCGTGGTCTTTCTCATCATCGTGGCCTTTGCGCCCTTTCTGGCCCCCTACAGCCCGACCAGCCAGAACCTGCGCGCGACCTACGTGCCGCCACTGGCCGGCGTGAGCACGCGCGGGCCGGAGGGCGAGTTCGGCCTCTTCGTCAGCCCGGCGAGCCGCAGTCCGGTCCAGGGCGTGGTGGTAGACGAGACGCAGCGCTATCCTATCAGGTTGTTCGTGCGCGGCCAGCCCTGGGACTGGTTCTTCGGCCTGCTGAGGAGCGACCTCAGGCTCGTCGGCGTCGACGGCCCGGCGCGCTTTCACGCGCTCGGCACCGACGAGCAGGGCCGCGACGTGCTCTCGAGGCTGATTCACGGCGCCTGGATCTCGCTCTTCATCGGCCTCATCTCGGTCGCCATCGGCGTCGGCGTCGGCGTGCCCATCGGCGCCGTGTCGGGCTTCTACGGCGGCCGCCTCGACCTGGTCGTCCAGCGCCTCGTCGATACGCTGCTGGCCTTTCCCGGCATCCTCTTGGCCATCGTCTTGGTGGCGACCCTGGGTACCGGCCTCACCAATGTGATGATCGCCGTCGGCATCGCCTCGATCCCCATCTACGCCCGCCTGGTGCGCGGCTCGGTCTTGTCGGTGCGCAACCAGGAGTACATCGAGGCGGCTCGCGCGCTCGGCAAGTCCGACCTGGCCATCTTGGTGCGGCACGTCGTTCCCAACGCCATCGCGCCGGTCATCGTGCAGTCGAGCCTGCAGATGGCGGTGGCGATTCTCTTTGCCGCCGGCCTGGGCTTTTTGGGTCTGGGGGCGCGCCCGCCTCAGCCCGAGTGGGGCCTGATGCTGGCGCGGGGCCGCGAGTACCTGGCGACCGCGCCGCACGTCGCCACCTTTCCGGGGCTCGCCATCATGCTGGTGGTCCTGGGCTTCAACCTGGTCGGCGACGCCCTGCGCGACGCGCTCGACCCGCGGATGCGCTAGGCGCGGCTCAAGGCGCCCGCTCGCTCGCGCACCAGCCTGCCGCCGTCTAGGTGATAGCGCGCGTCCACGTCCTCCACCAGACCCTCGTCGTGGGTCACCATCACCACGGCGCTGCCCTCCTGGCGGGCGAGGTCCACGAGCAGGCTGTAGACGGCTCGAGCGTTATGGCGGTCCAGGGAGCCGGTCGGCTCGTCGGCGAGGACGATGCGCGGGCGGCCGTAGAGAGAGCGCGCCACCGCGGCCCGCTGCCGCTCGCCGCCCGAGAGCGTCTTGGGCATGGCGCGCGCGCGCTCCAGGAGGCCGACCTGCGCCAAGAGCGCCTGACCCCTCGCCTCGTCGAGCGCGCCCTGGATGCGCCCGCCGATGGTCACGTTGTCGAGGACGGTCAGGTCCTCCAAGAGGTAGTGGTGCTGGAAGATGAGCCCGAGCAGACCGGCGCGCTTCTGCGCCAAGGCGTTCTGGCTGAGCGCGCTTAGCGGTTGCTCGCCCCAGTAGACCTCGCCCGCCGTGGGCCTGTCGAGCCCGGCCAGGAGGTGAAGGAGCGTGCTCTTGCCCACCCCCGAGGGCCCGAGGACGGCCACGACCTCGCCGGGCCCCAAGGCGAAGTCGAGGCCGCGCAAGACCTCGAGGACGGACCCGGCAGTGGTGAAGTGGCGGCTCAGTCCCTGGCAGCGCAAGACGGAGGTCATGGCTTTACTATACCGCCCTCCCGGCGTCCGCCCCGTGCCGCCCTGTCGCCCTGCCGCCCTGCCGCCCTGTGACGGCCGTCACACCGTAGCCACAAGGGGCGATAAGGGGCGATGAGAGAATTGCCACTCGCGCCCGCCTTTGCCGACCCGGCTCCACTCCTTCCCTGGGCTATGGTAGTCTTAAGACCAGATGAGACAAGCTTTCCCGGTAAAAGGGCGCGACGGTGTCTAGCATCCGCAGCTTTCTGGCGCAGATCCCGCTCTTCAAGGACGCGCCGCCCCGGGCGCTCGACCTGGCCACGGAGGCGGCGCAGTTGCGCAGGTACGACACCAACACGATCGTCTTTCAAGAGGGCGAGACGGGCGAGGCGCTCTACATCCTGGAGAGCGGCGTGGTCAAACTCTCCAAGGTCGACCTGGACGGTCACGAGAAGACGCTCGCCATCTTGCGCCCTCCGGAGTTCTTCGGCGAGATGGCCTTGCTCACCCAGCTCAGCCACAGCGCCACCGCCCTCTCGCTCAACAAGGTGAGCGCCTACATCCTCTTCAAGGACGACTTCTTCAAGCTGATGAACTCCTACGCGACCTTCAGCCTGAGCCTCACCGCCACCCTGGCGACCAGGCTCAAGGGCATGTACGACGAGGCGCAGATTCTGTCCTACAAGGACGCCCAGGGGCGCGTCGCCTACGTGCTCCTGAGGCTCTATCACAACGGCTTCATCGAGTTCACCGACGCCTCACTGGCGCTCATCCGCCTGACCCACCAGGACATCGCCAGCCTGGCCGGCACCAGCCGCGAGACCGTCACCCGGGCCCTGAAGTCGCTCGAGGGCGAGGGCGTCATCTCGACGCGGCCCAAGGAGGTCGTCATCAACGACCCCGAGGGCTTAGAAGAGATCCTCCACGGCGTGAGGTAGAAGCGACTGACCATCAACCATCGAAGATCCAAAAGCCCTTTTAATTTTCAGTCTTGAATTTTTAATTATCCCCATGACCGTCCACCAGCGTCCCGCTTCCCCAGCCATCCCCGGCCCGCGCGGCCTCGAGCACCTGCGGGTGATGGAGCGCGCGGCCAGCTACAGCGGCGGCGCGGTCTGCGCGCTCCATGAGCGCTACGGGCCCATCTTCAGCTTCGGCTTCGGCCCCGTCCGCTTCGTCTGGCTCGTCGGCGAGGAGGCCGTGCGGCTCGTCCTCCAGGAACGGCCGGAGAGCTTCGGGCTGAGCCGCGCCTACCGCTTTTTGGCGCCCATCACCGGCGAAAGCGCGCTCATCACCAGCGACGGCGCGCGCCACCACCAGCGCCGCAGGCTGGTCCAGCCCGCTTTCTACCCGCAGCGCCTGGGCGAGGCCTTGGCGCTCGTCCAGGCCAACGCCCGGCGTCTGGCCGACGAGCTCGCCGGACGTGAACGGGTCGACCTCCACAGCGAACTGCGCCCCCGCGTCCTCAGAACGGTCTGCGAGGTGCTGCTCGGCCCCGAGACCTTGGCGCGCCACCCCGCGCTGGTCCCGGCGGTCGCGGCGATGATGGACTTCGCCAACCTGCCCTTTCTCGCCCAAGGGTTCAAGCTGCCCCTGCCGGGCACGCCCTGGACGCGCTTTCTGTGGGCGCGGCGGCGGGCCGACGCGCTGCTCTACGGTGAGATCCGGCGCCGGCGCCCTCTTGGCGCCGGAGATGGCGTCCTGGCGATGCTGCTGGGGGCGAGGGACGAGGAGGGCCGCGGCCTGAGCGATCTCGAGGTGCGCGACCAGAGCCTGAGCCTGTTGTCGGCCGGCTTCGACACCACCTCCGCCGCCCTCAGCTGGGCGGTCTACGGGCTGCTCACCCGGCCGGACTACCTGGCGGCGCTGCGCGAGGAGCTGAGCGGGGTGCCGGTGCTTGAGCCCACTCAGCTAAAGGCCCTCGCCCGGCTCGACTGGCTCGTCAAGGAGACCCTGCGCCTCTACCCGCCTGCCCCCGCCGGGCTGCGGCAGGCGCTCGAGGACGTGCCCTTTAGGGGCTACACCATTGCCAAGGGCAGCCTCGTCGCCTTTTCGATCTACGCGACGCACCGCCAGGAGAGCCTCTACCCGTCCCCGCTGCTCTTCAAACCCGAGCGCTGGGATCCGGACGCGCCGGGCTACCGCCCCGTCTCGCCCTACGGTTACCTGCCCTTTGGCGGCGGCCTCCGCTACTGTATCGGCGCGGGCTTAGCGACCATGACCATCAAGCTCTTCCTGATCGCGCTGCTGGGGCGCTTCCGGCTGACGCCGGCCTGGACGGGCAGCGTGACGGAGACCGGCAACACCGTGCAGCCCAAGGGCGGCCTGCCGCTCAGGCTGTCGCCGCTCTAGCCTCTGCAGCTCCAGCCTCTGCGGCTCCAGCCTCTAGCGGGTTTCAGGACCGTCCCCGCAGGCTCGAGCTAACCGCCCTCTTTGCCCCTTCACCTCCTTGACCGCCTTGGCCGGGCCTCGCCTCTCGCTCAGCGAGCGCAGCTGCGAGAGGTCGACCAGGCTCCAGCCGACTTTGGATTCGAAACCCTTACAGCCCACGCCTGAACCCTCGGGCGATGGTCAACCTCTCTGTGCGGCCCGCTTGCGCTCGAGCCGAGCCTCCAGCCCGGCCTTGACCTCCGGCCATTCAAAGTGGACGACCGAGAAGACCAGGCTGTCGCGCACGAAGCCGTCTTTCATGACCATGTGGCAGCGCAGGACCCCCTCCTCCTTGGCGCCGAGCGCGCGAACCGCGCGCTGCGAGTGCTCGTTGCGGGTGTCGGTGTAGAAGTAGACGCGCAAAAAGTCGAGCGCTTCAAAGGCGTAACCGAGCATGAGCAGCTTGGCCTCGACGTTGACGCCGCCGCCCTGCACCTCGGGGTGCAACCAGGTATAGCCGAGCTCGCAGTTGCGGTGTCCCCAGCGGATGTCCGAGTAGCGGCTGCTGCCCACGACCCTCCCGCTACCCTCTTCCAGCAGGACGAAGGGATAAGCCAGCCTCTCGTCCCGCTCGCGAAAGGCGCGGCCGAAGTAGGCGCTAGCCTGTTCGGCCGTGACCGGGGTGGAGGTGAAGCGGTAGGTCTCGGGGTGGGCGGTGGCAACCGTCATGAGCGCGGGGATGTGCTCGGCCTCCAGGGGCTCGAGCCGCACCAGCCTGCCCTGAAGCGTAAGGGGATGAGCGATCACTCCTCAGTCTACCTCCTGCCTCTGCGACTGCCTCTGCGACTGCCTCTGCGGCTGCCTACTGGCGCGCGAGCTTCCGGCCTGGCGGCGGGGGACCCGGCGCCTGCAGGTCCAGCTTGTAAGGCACGATCTCGGCGTGCGCGATGGGCCGCCGCAGGCCGGTGACGCTGGCGATCAACACGGCGTGGCTCATGACGATAAGGCTCGGGAACTGGGCGTAGCGGCCAAAGACCTGCAAGGCCCGGCGCCGCACCTCCTCCAAGCTCTCCCAGGAGCGTTCCTCGGGGGGGGGCGCGTGCCTGGCGCTCCTCAGCTCCTCGCCGGCCAGCATGGCCGAGGCCTCGTCGAGGTCGGCCAAGGGATCTTTTTGCGGCAGCCATTCGTGGAGGTCGTATTCGACGTAGAGCGGCTTGTTGAGGAGCTGGTTGAGCCGCGCCGCCGACTCGAGCGCGCGCGCGTACGAACTCGTCAAGATGGCGTCCGCGCCCTGCAGGCGAGCGTCGCGCGCAATGGCTTCCATCTGCAGGCGGCCCATACCTGTCAGCGGGGCAAAGGAACGCGCCCAACCGCGCACCCCGCGCTCTTCGAGCTGCTGCCAATCGGTTTCTCCATGACGCACAAAGTATAGGTCCATGCAACGCTTTCGCGCCGGGTCGGGCGGCGCCGACCGGGCGCCAACGACCAAGCAGGTAAGATGACGCGCTCGTCGCCTGGGGCCGCAGACGCGCAACGTTCTCTGGCTAGCTTAGTCAGCGGCGCCCCAGCACGCTGTCAAAAGCTTTACTCGCTGTGGTAGGCGCGGCGTAAGGGCGGGCACAGCGAGCAGGCCGCGCTCCCGTAGAATAGACTGAACAACCATGACCCACCTCCTCATTCCTCACACAGCAGCCACGGGGCTGCCGCAGAGGCTGCCGTGATCGACCGCCTCTACCGCCAGGGCGTCTTGGGCGTCAGCGAGTTCGGGCCGGTGTCGTCGTTCATGCAGCGCTACGGCTGGCGCCTGGGCGTCGGCCGCTTCGTGGCCGGCGAGACGAGCGAGGAGGCTATCGAGGCGATCAGCGAGCTCGAGCGCCGCGGCATGAAGGGCATCCTTGACCTGCTGGGCGAGTTCGTGGACAGCGAGGAGGGCGTTCTAGCGATGGTCGGCGAGATCTCCCGCGTGCTCGAGCTCCTGCGGGCCCGCCCCATCGACCCCTACCTGAGCGTCAAGCCGACCCAGCTCGGCCTGGGGCTCGGCCTGGGGCCGGCGCTCGACAACGCCCGCGCCATCGCCAGGCGCGCCCGCGAGATCGGCGCGCAGGTCTGTCTGGACATGGAGAACTACCCCTTTGTGGACGGCACCCTGACCATGTTCGAGACGCTCCACGGCGAGGGCTTCGATAACGTCTCGACGGTCTTGCAGAGCTATCTTAAGCGCACGGAAGCCGACTTGGAGCGCCTGCTCTCGCTCGAGCCCAAACCGACCTTGCGCATCGTCAAGGGCGCCTACCGCGAGAGCGCCGAGGTCGCTTACGCGGATAAGAGAACCGTGGACAGGCAGTACCGCCAGCTGGTCAGGAGGGGCATGGAGGCCGGCGCGCGCGTCAACGTCGCCACCCACGACGAAAGGATCATCGCCGAGACGCGCGCCTACGCCGAGAGCGCGGGGCTGAGCCGGGGCGACTACGAGTTCCAGCTTCTCTACGGCGTTCGCCCGGCCCTCCAGCAAAAGCTCGTCGCCGAGGGGCAGCTGGTCAGGATCTACGTGCCCTACGGCAAGGACTGGTACGGCTACTTCAGCCGCCGCTTGGCCGAGCGCCCCGCCAACCTGCTCTTCGCCCTGCGCGGGCTCTTTGGATAGAACAGGAAGGTTCGAGGGTTGGAAGGTTCGAAGGTTGGAAGGTTAAAACCTTCCAACTTTCCAACTTTCAAACCTTTAAACTGAACCTTAAAGGAGAAATCTATGCCCGACCTCTTCGAACCCTACCGCACCGAACCCTATTCCGACTTCAGCAAAGAGGAGCCCCTGGCAAGCTACCGGCAAGCTCTCAACGAGGTACGCCAGGACCTCGGCCGGGACTACCCTCTCGTCATCGGCGGTGAACGCGTCAAGACCGGCAGGTGGCTCGAGTCGCACAACCCGTGCAGGGCGGGCGAGGTGGTCGGCCGCACCGCCATGGGCGGTCCCGACGAGATCGAGCGCGCCATCGAGACCGCCTGGCAGACCTATGAAGGCTGGTCGCGGCTCGCTATGGCGCAGCGCGCCCGGGCGCTCGTCAAGCTGGCCGCGGTGATGCGCCGCCGCAAGCTCGAGCTCTCCGCCTGGATGACCCTGGAGGCCGGCAAGAACTACGCCGAGGCCGAGGCGGACGTCGCCGAAGCCATCGACTTCGTCGAGTACTACGCCCGCCAGGCGCTGAAGCTGGACGGCCCGCTTCAGACCTACGACTATCCCGGCGAGGAGAACACCTCGTTTCTGGTCCCGCTGGGCGTCGGTTTGATCATCCCGCCCTGGAACTTCCCGCTGGCGATCCTCGTCGGCATGGCCGTCGGCCCGGCGGTCGTCGGCAACACCGTCATCGTCAAGCCCTCACCCGATACGCCCATCATCGGCCACAAGTTCATGGAATGCTTAGACGAGTCGGGCTTCCCGCCGGGCGTCGTCACCTACCTGACCGGCGCGGACGCCGACTTGGGCGATGCCTTGGTCGACCACCCGAGGGTTCGCTTCATCAACTTCACGGGCTCGCTGGCGACCGGCACGCGCATCAACGAGCGCGCGGCCAAAGTCCAGCCGGGCCAAAGGTGGCTCAAAAAGGTGTTCTTGGAGATGGGCGGCAAGGACGCGCTCATCATCGACGAGACCGCCGATTTGGATTATGCCGCCGAGATGGCGGTCATGAGCGGCTACGGCTTCCAGGGCCAGAAGTGCTCGGCGATGAGCCGCCTGATCGTGGTCGAGGAGGTCTACGACGAGCTGCTCCAAAAGTTCAAGGCCAAGGTCGAGGCCTTGGACATCGGCCCCGCCGAAGACAACGCTAAGCTCTGCGCGGTCATCAACCCCAAGGCCGTCGACAAGATCATGGGCTATATCGCAAAGGGCAAGGAGGAAGCCAGGCTCGTCACCGGCGGGGCGAGGGCCGAGGGCGAGGGCCACTTCGTCCAGCCGACCGTCTTCGCGGACGTGCCGGAAGACGCCGTAATCGCCCAGGAGGAGATCTTCGGCCCGGTGGTGGCGGTCATCAAGGCCAGGGACTATGACGACGCCCTCAGAATCGCCAACAGCACCGTCTTCGGCCTGACGGGCGGGGTCATCTCCAAGCGCCGCGACAGGCTCGAGCAGGCTCGGCGGGAGTTTCAAGTCGGCAACCTCTACTTGAACCGCAAAATCACCGGCGCGCTGGTGGGCGTCCAGCCCTTCGGCGGCTACAAGCTCTCGGGCAGCAACGCCAAGGCCGGCGGCCCCGATTATCTGAGGCTCTTCATGGAGATGAAGACGGTCACCGAAAGGTTCGATAGCGGGCCCAAGACGCCCAAGGTGGAGCCAAAGGCGATCTGACCGCAAGGAGCCGGAGCGCCTATACTCCCCTCCTGGCTCCTGACTCCCAAGGCAATGCGCCGCTAACCCTTCACCGCCCCCATCGTCAGCCCCGAGATGATGTAGCGCTGGATGATCAGCGTCAAGAGAATCACCGGCAGGGTGATCAGGACCGCCGCCGCGCCTAAGCCGCCAAAGTCGATCTGGCCGTAGGAGATGAAGTTGAAGACCGCCACCGGCACCGGGCGGGTGTTCGGCCCCGACAGGACCAAACTGAAAAGGAACTGGTTCCAGGAAAAGATGAAGGCCAGGATGCTCGCCGCCACGATGCCCGGCCCCGACAGCGGCAGGACCACCCGGAAAAAGGTGCCCAGGCGGCTGGCCCCGTCGACGAAGGCCGCCTCCTCGAGCTCGCGGGGCACACCCTCGAAAAAGGAGATCATGATCCAGATGATTAAGGGCATGCCGACGATCAGGTGGGTCAGCGTCAGCGCCACATAGCTGTCGAGCAGCCCCAGGGCCCGAAAGGCGAGGTACCAGGGCACCAGATAGGTGATGTAGGGCGTCAGCCGCGCGATCAGGATAGCCAAGGCCAGGCCGTTCTGCTTGAATCTAGCGATCGAGTAGGCGGCGGGCAGGCCGAGCACCAGCCCGAAGCCGGTAGACAGGCTGGCGATCACAAAGGAGTTCCAGGTGAACTCCAAAAAGTTGTTGCGCCGGATCACGTTCTGGTAGTTTTCCAGAGTCGGCGTGAACCACCAGACCGGCACCGGGCTGACGTTGTCGACTTGGCTTCTGAAGCTCGTCAGGATCATCCAGTAGAAGGGAAAGAGCATGACGACGAGCACCAGCGCGATGAGGAGCCCCGTCCCCAGCGCCTTGAGGCGCCTGATGCGCAGGGCCTGGTCGCGCTGCCGGGCCGGACTCGGCGCCGCAGCGCGCCTTGCCAGGGGCTGGCTCACTGCGACCTCCTCAACAGGTTGAGAAAGATGGCGATGGTCAAGACCACGACCATCAGGAAGATGAGCAGCGTCGCCGCGTAGCCGGCGTGCATGAAGACGAAGCCGGTGGTGTAGGCAAAGACGTTGAGCGTCTCGGAGGCCGTGCCCGGCCCGCCCTCGGTGATCACCCAGATGATGTCGAAGGTCTTCAAGGCGTCCACGGTGCGGAGGATGAGGGCCACCACGATGGCCGCGCGGATCCCCGGCAGGGTGACGTTCACAAAGGCCTGCCAGCCGTTCGCCCCGTCGATGCGCGCGGCCTCGTAGTGCTCCTGCGGCACCCCTTGCAGGGCGGCCAGGAGGATGAGCGCGACCATCGGCGTCCACTGCCAGACGTCGACCAAGACCAGCGAGGGAATCGCCAGGTTGCTCTGCGCCACCCAGAGCAGGCGCGGCAGGCCGAGCGACTCGAGAAAATAGTTGAGCACCCCGAGGCTCGGGTTGAACATCAGGGCCCAGATGAGCGCGATCGCCACCGGCGTCGCCACCATCGGCAGGAGCATGACGGTGCGGACCAGGCCGCGGCCGGGAAAGTTGCGGTTGAAGAGCACCGCGATAGCGAGGCCCAAGACGAGCTGCAAGGGCACCGCCAGCGCGGTGAAGTAGAAGGTATTTCTGAGGCCGTTCCAGAAGCGCCGGTCGTTCAGGGCCTGCTGGTAGTTCTCGAGGCCGACGAAAAGCGGCCGGCCGCCGACGAACCAGTCGTAGCTCGAGAGCACGACATTGGCCAGCATCGGCCCCAAGATCAAGACGACGATGGCCAAGACCGCAGGTAGCGGGAAGAGGTAGGGTGCGTACTTGTCGATGAAATTCATGCTTCGACCCATAAAGCGGGGGATCTGGGTGGGATCTGGGGTCTAGGCTTGTGACTTTTCCCTAGACCCCAGCCCCCAGCACCTAGACCCTGGTCTTCAGCGCTGCGAGCGCTCCACGATGCGGTCCATCTCCTGCGCGGCCTGCTCCAGGGCCTGCGCCACGTCGCGGCCCTCGAGCGCCGCGACGATCGCCTGACCGTAAGCGTCGCGCACCTCGGCCACGGGGATCACCGGCGGATTCCAGAGCGGGTCGCCTACCTCATAGGACGCCTGCGAGGCCGCGATCCAGTCGGCGGGCGCGGTCGCCTGAAATTCCGGGTCTTCCCAGGCCGAGGCTCTAGCCGCCGGAATTCCCGCTAGGGCAGCACGTATCTGGTTCTCTCTCGAGAGCGCCCACTGGATGAAGTACCAGGCGGCCTCGGGGTTGGCCGACGCCTGGTTGACCGCCAGACCCCAGACCAGGACGGTGGGCCGCTGACCCGCCGGTCCCGCCGGGATAGGCGCGTAGGCAGTGTTCTCGCGCACCACGTCAAGGGTCTGCGCGGGGTCCTCGATGATCGAGCGGAAGACGTTGGCGTCGAAGATCATGGCCGCCTGGCCCTGGGCGTAGAGGCTCGTCACCTCGGCCCAGTGCAGGTTGGTCGGTCCGGGCGGGCCGAAGTCGCGCAGCAGGTTGGCGTAGAAACTCAACGCCTCCTGGCTCTCGGGGCTGGCGAGCGCCGAACTTCCGTCCTCACTGAGCCAATCGCCGCCAAAGGATTTTAAAAAGTTGACGATCTGGCTGGTCGCCGCCGCGCCGCGCCCGCGCATGGCGATGCCGGCGACGCTGCCCTGATCGAGCCGCTCGGCGTAGCCGCGCAGCTCCTCCATCGTCTGCGGAGGCCCAGCGAGCCCCGCCTCCGCGAAGAGGTCCTCGCGGTAGAAGAGGACGCTCGACTCGATCTGCAGCGGCAGGCCGGAGATGCCCTCGGGCGTGCGGAAGGTGCCGATGGCGCCCTCGAAAAAGTCATCGATGTCCAGCTCGGGGTCGGTCAGGCTGGAGTCGGCGACGAAGTCGTCTAGGTACCTCACCCAGCCCGCACCCAGGTACTGCGCGCCCTCCTGGCCGGGCATGAACATGTAGCCGTCTAAAGTAGCCGCCCCGCTCGAGACCTCCAGGAGCCGCCGCTGCCGGAACTGGTCCTCGGGAAAGATCTCGAGGGTTATGGTGATGCCGGTCTGCTCCTGAAACTCGGGGATGAGCGGCTCGATGAAGTTGGTGAAGGGGTGGCGGTTCATGATGAAGCGGACACTGCTTCCCTCAAAGCGCCGCCAGTCGAAGTCCTGGGCCGCAGCGAAGCCGAAGCCCGCCACCACCAGGAGAACCAAAAAGGTCGTTGCTCTTCGCTTCATGCTCTTCCTCTTTCTCGCCAAACGCGCAAGGTCCCTGGCATGGCTGGTCCGGGCATGGCTGGTCCGGACTCTGGGTCTCGGGTGGAGGTCTCGTGCGGGCGCACGGCCTCGGCCAGGCTTCTATTTTCTTTCAGGGCCAGTCTACCGGCCTTGCTCTTGGCCTGTCAATCCAGGTGCCCGTCACGCTCCCCTAGAAGAACAGCTCGTCTTCCGCCGTCAGGGCGTCGTAGAGCGCCTCCTGCCTCCGCTTGGCCCGCGCGTGGGCTTCGCGGTGCGCCTCGGAGGGCATGACCGGCGCCAAGAGCTCGCTGCAAGGCGGCTCGAGGCCGCGGTAGCGGGCCAGGAGATAGGCCAGCCCGCGGCTGCTCGTTTCCCTCTCGTCTACGGGATAGACGGGCTTTTGCGTGACGTCGGCGAGGATCTGCTGCCAGACCGGCGAGGCCAACAGCGCGCCGCCGCTGGCGACGATGCGGGACTTGTCGGGCAGCCTCTCGATCACCAGGGCCAAGCGGTAGACGACCGCCTCGAGCCAAGCCCGCACGATGTCCTCGTTGCTGGTGGCACTGCGCAGGCCGAGCATGACGCCGCTCGCCTGCGCCCGCCAGCCCGGCGCGCGCTCGCCCTTCAAAAAGGGCAGGACGGTGAGGCCGTGGGCCGCCGGTGCCTGGCTGGACAGAAGCTCCTCGAGCGCGTCCGGAGGCGGCAACTTGAAGCGTTCGCGCAGCCAGGCATAGGAAGCCCCCCCTTCGGAGAGCGCGCCGCCGAGCAGGCTGTAGCTCTTGTCGACGCGGTAGGCCCAGAGCCCGCGCGGTTTGGGCGGGCAGCCCGATTCCACCACCCGCGCCGCGCTCGTCGAGCCGATGGTGACCACCAGCGCGCCCTCGTCCAGAGCGGCGCTGCCGAGGTTGGCCGCGGCGCCGTCGCCGAGCGCCAGATAGAAGTCCGCCTCGGCCAAGGCGGGCCAGCGCTCGGCCCAAGGGCGGGCCAGGCCGGTCACGGTCTCGCTCACGTCCGCGAGCTCTAAGAGGCGGTCCCGGCCGACAGGCAGATGGGCCAGCAGCTCATCCGACCAGTCGAGCGCCCCCCTGTCGAGCATACCCGCCCATGAGGCCACCGACAGGCTCATCTTGGGCGGGCGCCCGAACCACTGCCAGTAGAGAAAGCTCGACAGGTCGGTCCAGACCTCGGCCCGCTCGAAGCGCTCCGGCTGCTTGCGGGCCAGGTGCAGGAGCTGCGCGGGCCAGTAGGCGGGGTGAAAGGGGCAGCCGGTGCGAGCCGTAAGGCCGGCGGCCGCCCCGCCCAGCCCGGCCCCCAACTCGGCGGCCTCGGCGTGGCTGCGGGTGTCGGCGTAGGAATAGACGGGCGTGACCGCCTCACCCGCCTTCGTCAGCCCCACGAGATTACCGACCAGCGTGGTCATGCCGGCGGCGACGACGCGTTCCCCTCGAAGCCCGTCAAGCGCCTCGTCGATCACCTCCGCCACGTTGTCCAGCAGCCGGGCCGCGTCGAGGACGGCTTGGCCCTCCTCGTCCTGATACCAGGGCTGTGGCCGCCGGGCGCCCCCCGCGACGCGAACCCCGCGGGCGTCATAGAGGAACGCCCGCGCCGACGAGGAGCCGAGGTCGAGGATGAGCAGTCTGTCCTTCACAACCTCCCGAGTCTACCGCACCGAGTTCACCGCACCGAGTCCACTGCACCGAGCCCACTGCACCGAGTCCACTGCACCGAGCCCAGCGCAGCCGCCCCTGGAACCGCTTGCCGTGAGCGCCTCGAGAGCGTGCTCGAGGTAGGCTTGAGCGGCGGAGGATGAAATGGAGGACGAGAATGAAAGTCTTGCTGCCCGATAGCGTCGCGCTCGAGTTGGAGGCCCCCGAGGGCGTCTCCTTGGTAATCTACGAGGTCACCAAGCCCATACCGCCCGAACACCGGGACGCCGAGGCCCTGGTGGTCTGGGGCAACGCCGGCTCGGCGGTCAATGAGGCGGCGCGGACGATGCCCCGGCTGCGCTGGGTGCAGACGCTGGCGGCCGGGCCCAACAACCTGCTCGAGGCCGGGTTTGCAGAGGAGACCATCCTCACCTCCGGCCGCGGCCTTCACGACGGCACGGTCGCCGAGCACGGCCTGGCGCTGCTGCTCGCCGCCTGCCGCCGCCTTCACGAGATGCGCGACGCCCAAAGGGAGCACGCCTGGCCCGGTCATCTGGGCGGCTTGCAGCCCATCAAGCCCAGGGGCGACTTTCGCACCCTCGACGGCGCTAAGCTGCTCGTCTGGGGCTTTGGCAGCATCGCCGCGCGGCTCGCCCCGCTGCTCACCGCCTTGGGCGCCGAAGTCGAGGGCGTCGCGCGCTCGTCGGGTACCCGCCACGGCTACCCCGTCCACGCCGAAGAGGACCTGGGGGGACTGCTGCCTCACTGCGACGCCCTCGTCATGATCCTGCCCTCGACGCCGAGCACCCGTCACGCCCTGGAGGCCGAGCGCCTGAGTCGCCTGCCCGCTCACGCCTGGCTCGTCAACGTGGGCCGCGGCGACACGGTCGACGAGAGGGCGCTGGTCGAGGCCCTACAGGAAGGTCACATCGCCGGGGCGGCGCTCGATGTCTTCGAGGAGGAGCCCCTGCCGGAGAGCTCGCCGCTTTGGGAGATGAGCAACGTCATCATCTCGCCCCACGCCGCCGGCGGGCGGCCCGTGGGCGCGGCGGGGCTGATCCTGCGCAACCTCGAGCGGCTGCGCAGCGAGCAGCCGCTCGAGAACGTGGTGGACCGGCAGCGCGGCTACTGAGGCCACTGCCGCTACTTGTCGGCGCCCTACTCGTCGGTGGGAGTGACATCTTCCGGTTTGACCTTATACTCGTGATATTCATGTCCACCGAACTTGTAGCGCATGGCGGCCAGGAGCTGCCCGGCGAAGGAAGGGTCCTGCTGGCTGCGAAAGCGCATCATGAGCGCCAGGCTGATGACGGGCGCGGGTACGCCGAGTTCTACGCTTTCCGCCACCGTCCAGCGCCCGGTGCCCGACTCTCCTACGTGATCGCTGAGCCGTGAGGGGTCGGGGTCTTCGCTCAGCGCGGCGGCGGTGAGGTCCAAAAGCCACGACCTCACCACGCTGCCGTGCCGCCAGATGTCGGCCACCTGCTCCAAGTCGAGCGCAAACACGTCCTTGGACTTCATCAACTCGAAACCCTCGGCATAGGCCTGCATGAGCCCGTACTCGACGCCGTTATGGATCATCTTGACGAAGTGGCCCGCGCCCGAGGGGCCGACATGGCCCCAGCCCTTATCGGAGGCGGGCGCAAGCGCTTTGAGGAAGGGCTCGAGCCTGGTGACCGCCTCGGCCTCTCCGCCCACCATCATGGAGAAGCCGTTCTCGAGGCCCCACACGCCACCCGAGGTACCCACGTCGACATAGTGAATACCTTGCGCTTCGAGTGCATCAGCGCGCCGCATGGTGTCCTGGTAGTTGGAGTTGCCGCCGTCGACGACGATGTCGCCCTCGCCGATCAACGCCAGCAACGCTTCGACGGTGCTTTCGACGGCTCCGCCCACCGGAACCATCAGCCAGACGACTCGAGGAGCAGGGAGAGCCTCGACCAGATCCTCGAGGGACGTGACCGAGGTGGCACCCGCTTCCTCAGCCGCTTGCAGGTTGCCCTCGTTCAGGTCATAGCCCACCACCTCATGGCCCGCCTTCAGCAAACGGCGGATCATGCCGTTGCCCATTTTGCCCAGCCCTACAAATCCTAATCTCATACGCTAAGCATAACCCGTCATCAAGGCCAAGGCGGATGGCGTGATAAGAGGATTGCAACTTTGCAAAGTTCAAAGGCAAGGGTAGCCGAGCATCGGAGAGACTACCGGAGAGACTGAGGAGGCGGGTGGCGCGTTGCTTCATGCCAAACGAGCCCTCTCTGAAAGTGCCCGAGTTCCAAGGGCTGAGCTCCGGCTAGAGCTCGAGAGAGAGCAGAGAGCGCAGCAATTCGAAATGAAGGTCGCAAACCGCGTCAGGGACACAACGTGAAACGAGCCAATATACATCAGCAATATATATCAGGTAGTGAAAACAGTGCTTCTGGACGCTCTCAGAGTATGCTCACTTCGAATTGCTGCAGAGAGCGCTGAAGGCTTGACATAAGGTGTGATAATTTTGTACACTTAGTCTTGCCGTCAAAGAGGCGGCGAGGACCATGACAGCGGAATAGGAAGAAGAAAAGAGCAAGATTTGTTGTTTTTCATTAGTGGAAAGCAACCTGATAAAGAAACGGGTTAAGTTATTAAGGGCACACGGTGGATGCCTTGGC
>JALZLY010000083.1 GCA_030858465.1 Deinococcota bacterium | reverse complement strand
GCTCGGTACCCTGCCAGAGCTTGTGGTGGAGGCTGCCCTCGCCGAACGCCCCGAAGAGCAGCCCTTCGTCGACGAACAGGCTTCTGGGGTCGAAGACCAGCTTGCAGGAGACGCCGAGAAGACGCCTCGCCCAGCGCATCAGGTTGGCGGCGTGGTAGGACCTGCAGTGGACGATATCGATATGGTGCTCGCGGATCAGCCTCCTGACGAGCAGGAGGTGGGCAGTGTAGAAGAGCGGCAGGGTGAAGGCCCTCGAGTAGAAAAAGCGCGGCAGGACGGGAAGGGTCACGAAGCGGGCGCGGACTTTTGCGGCTTCCAGCTCCGCCTTCAGGCGGGCGAGTCGCAGCTTGTAGCGCCTGGGCGACTTGAGGTAACTCCTCGAGAGGGGAAGGCCGGCGAGGAGCACGAGCTCGATCCCCGGCTCGAGCTCCTTGATGAGCTTGAGCTGCTCGAAGACCTGGTTGTGGATGATGCCGTTGTCGACCACGTCCTCGCCCCAGACGAGGTAGAGGACGTTGACGGGCACCGGCCGTGGCGCCGGCTGTGGCGCCGGCGTTGGAGCAGTCTCTGGAGCAGTCTCTGGAGCGGTCTCCGCCATCTTTAGCCGTCTTCCCCGCTTGCCGGGTCCTGGCGGCCCGCCAGTGCCGCCTCGAGCTCGAGCAGCCGCCTCGAGCGCGCCTTTAGGTACTTTGCCGGCACGCCCGCGTACATGCCGAAGCTTTCGCAGTCCTTATTGACCAGCGAGAGCGCGCCGACGATGGCGCCCTCTTCCAGGCTGACGCCGGGCAGGATGACGCTGCCCGCGCCGACGACCACGTGCCTGCCGACCCTGACCGGGGCCGAAATGATGTTGGTGAACGCCGGGCTCAGGGTCGGCCCGGTCAGCCACTCGCCGGAGTAGTCGTCGTTGCTCGAGTAGACGGCCACCCGCGACGACAGGCCGACGAAGTCCTCGATGGTTATCTTACCCTTGCCGATGAGGGCGACGTAGACGGCGATATGCACGTGTCTGCCGATGTGGATGCCTCCCTCGCCGGCGGAGAGGACGCAGAAGTCGTCGATGCGAGAGTTGTCGCCGATCGCGATCTTCGCCGGGTTGTGCAGCGACGCCTTGCGCGAGAGCCTGACGTTTTTACCGAGCGCCGCAAAGCCGAAGTCCTCAAGTTCACCCTCCGTGTAGACGGGCACCTAGATCGCCTCCCCGATCAAGCGGCTTATCCTGCCGACCTCGTCTTCGGCCAGCTCGTCGTAGAGCGGCAAGCACAGCACCCTGCGGGCGATGTCTTCCGACACCGGACAGGCCTCGCCGCGGCGGTAGGGGAGCCTGTTGAGCGAGGGATAGAAGTAGCGGCGCGGGTAGATCTCTTGCGCCTCGAGCGCGGCCTTGACCCTGAGCATGGTGGCTTCGGAAGGGAAGACGACGGGGTAGTAGGCGTAGTTGTAGTCGAGCTCGTAGTCGAGGTCCTCCGGCCTGGCGGGGAGCTCGAGCTCGAGGCCGGCCAAGAGGGCGTCGTACTGTTCGCTCAAGGCCCGGCGGCGGCGGATGAAGCTCTCCACCCTGGGCAGGTTGCAGAGGCCCATGGCGGCGTGAAACTCGGAGTTCTTGCCGTTGATGCCCACCGTGCTGTAGTCGTCGCCCTTGTGGCCAAAGGCCTTGAGCAGCCAGACCTTGTCGGAAAGCTCGGCGTCTCCAACCACCACCGCGCCGCCCTCGACGGTGTGAAAGAGCTTGGTGGCGTGAAAGCTGAGGGTCGAAGCGTCGCCGTAGCGCAAGACCGAGCCGCCGCCCAGTCTGGTGCCAAAGGCGTGCGCCGCGTCGTAGATGACCTTAAGGCCGTGCCTTTTGGCGACGGCCGCTATCTTGTCGACCTCGCAGGGATAGCCGTAGACGTGGGTGGCGAGAATGGCCTCGGTGTCTTCGGTGATGGCCGCTTCGATCTTGCCGGCGTCGATGCAGAAGGTCTCGCTCTCGATGTCCACGAAGACGGGCTTGCACCCCTCCCACAACAGGGCGGTGGTGGTGGCCACGTAGGAGTAGGGCGTGGTGATGACCTCCTTGCCGACGCCGAAGAGCTTGAGGGCGATCTGCAGGGCGATGGTGCCGTTGCTGACGTACTGCAGATGGGGGACACCCAGGTAGCTCTCGAGCTTCTCCTCGAGCTCGCGCACCAGCTCGCCGTGGTTGGTGAGCCAGCCCGAGGCCCAGATTCTTTCCAGGTAGGCGCTGTACTCCTCGAGGGGGGGAAGCGTCGATTTGGTGACGAGGATGGGTTTCACGCAAGCACCTCTTGCCAGGCCGCCACGGCCCTCGCCTCGGCGAGCAGCTCGCGCACCCTGGCCGCGTTCCGCGCGGCCGTTTCGCCGTCAAAGGCGAGGATCTCGTCCAGAGGCTGCCTAGGTAACTCCAGCGTGTCGAACACTTTGATTCCCACCTCGTTGAAGAAGCTGTAGGGCGTGGTGTCGCTGCGAAGATAGACCTTTTTTCCCAGCGCCAGGATTGCTAAGACGTTCCCCAGCGCCTGCTGGCGGTCGTGGTTCATGATGGCCACGTCCACGCCGGCCAGGAGCCCCACGTAGTCGGCGGCCGGCATGAACTCGCTCAAGGCCAGGAACTTTGCCCCGAAACGCTCCTGAGCATAGCGCGTGACCGCCAGGGCGTTGTCCTTGTCGCCGTAGGACAGCGGCGCGACGATCCTGATGTCGGCGCCCCGGTGCGGCGCCAAGAGGTCCAGAATCTCGGCGTGGCGGTTGGTGGGATCGCCGGAATTGCCGACCATGAGGGTGCGGGCGCCGTCACCAGGGCTTGGCTGGGCCTCGTCCAGGAGCCCAAAGTCCACGGGGTTAGGGTAGAAGCTGTGGATATAAGGGGCCTCCGTCCGGTAGACCTGCCTGGCCAGTTCGTAGTCGCCCCTGACGAAACAGGCGATGGCTCCCAGCCGGCGGATCACCCGGCCGCGCAAACGCTCGGTGAGGTGCTCTTTGACGGTGCGCCGCTTCAGCCGGTAGAGGTAGAGGTCGGCGCCCCAGATGCACCAGACGCACTGCCGCAAGAGCTTGGGGTGGAGAGACAGGTAGACCACCAGCCAGGGGTTGAAGAGGCCGTGAATGACGACCTTGTCCCCCGCGCCCACGCGCCCCAGTGTCGCCCAGAAGCCTCGCTTGCCGCTGTAGACCAGGGTAGTGCCAGAGCTAGTGCCAGGGCTAGTGCCGGGGCTGCTCTCGGCACCGGCCGCCGCCCCGAAAGCCGAGCCCTCCGGGCTGCGGATCACGAAGCTATGCTCGGCGAAGGCAAAGCTCTCCGGGTGGCCCCGGAGAAAGGCGATGAACTTGGTGGTATAGGGAGAAGCGTCGAAGAGGTGGTAGATCATGTTAGGCCGCGGGTTTGGCGATGGAGAAAATCCACAGGATATAGACCGCGAAGTAGACCGGCAGGACCACCGAGATGAGCAGCAGCCCGGTGGACAGGTCCGCGGTCCAGCCCGCGTAGACGATGCAGGCCAGGTAGAGGAGGTTGCCGGTCAGGCTGAAGCCCAGGGCCTGGAGCTGCCTGTCGGCGATAAAGGGGATATAGGCCAGCGGCGAGACCAGAAAGTGCCCGAAGGTGTAGGGAACGAGCAGCCTCGAGAACTCGCCGGCCGCGCGCCACTGTTCGCCGAAGACGAAGGCGAAGAGGCCGGGCGCGAGGGCGAGCAGGATCAGGGCCGGAACGAGCGCGATGAGAGCAAGCTTTTTGAGCAGGCTGCTGATGACCGGTCTGAGGTCTTGTCCCTGGTTGTAGAGGCTCGAGGCCTGCCGGTAGAAGACCTGGGTGATGGCCTGGCCGACCAGGCTGAGGGGCGCGGCCAGGATGCGGGTCATGAGCTGGTACTGGCCGACGGTGGCGGTGCTGAACAGGTTGCCCAGCAAAAAGAAGGTGCCGCTCGTCTTGACCACGTCGGTGAGGGCGTGCAGGCTATTGATCTTGGGGAAGTCCTGGTAGCTCTTGGCCTGGCGAAGCATCGCCTTGCCGCCTACGGCCGCCGCCCGGTCCCGGTCGTCGCGCCACACCTGCCAGCCCAGGACGGCGGTGGCGACGCCCTGGCCGAAGACGCTGCCGGCGACGAGGCCGCCGGAACCCGCCCTGACCAGACCCAGCCCGAGCTGCGTCCCCGTTGCCGTGCCCGTCTGCGCCACCCTGCTCAGGGCCAGCCTGCCGAACTTCTCCTTGCGGCTCGACCAGTAGTGGAGCGTCTGGTAGACGCCGGTGAGCAGGACCGTCAGCGGGACGAGGTAGAGCCAGCGGGAGACCTCGGCGTTGCCCAAAAAAGCCGTGATCGGCGCGTTGAAGAGCCAGACCACGACGAGCGTGACCAGGCTGACGAGGAGGCTGATGAGCATGGCCAGCGCCATCAGGTTGACCGCGTCGTCGTCGCGCTCCGGCAGCATCACCGCCATCTCGTAGCGGGCGGTGGCGACGACGCCGACGAGCGACGCGGTCGCTAAGTAGAGCGCGAACACGCCGAAGTGCTCGGGCGTGTAGAGCCGCGTGAGAATGGGGGAGAGGGCGATGGGGATCGCCTGGGCGACGGTCGTGCCGGACAGGAGCGTCAGGACGTGGCGACCGAAGTCGCTCCTGGGCAAGACGGTTTTGAGCTTGGCGATCAGGCGCGTGCTCCCAACAGGCCGCGCAGGCTCTCGGCCACATACCGCTGAGCTTCAGGGCTCAGGCTGGGCGAGATGGGCAGGCTGAGGACTTGCGCCGCCAACTTGTCGCTCACGGGGTTGGCAGGGTACGTTCCGGCGTAGATGGGCAGCCTGTCTTGGGGGACCGGATAGTAGACCATGGTGCCGACGCCCCGCTCCTGCAACTCGCGCTGCACCTCGTCGCGGTTGGCCTCGATGCGCACGGTGTACTGGTGGAAGACGTGGCCCGCTGCGAGTTCGGGCGTGAGCAGGCCGGGAACGCCCCCCAGCAGCGCGTTGTAGCTCTTGGCGAGCGCACGCCGGGCCTCGTTCCAGCGCCCCACGTGGGGCAGCTTGACCCGAAGAATGGCGGCCTGGAGGCTGTCGAGCCTCGAGTTGTAGCCGAGCATCTCGTTGTGGTATTTCTTCCTGGCGCCGTGCGCCCGCAGCATCCGCGCCGTCTCGGCCAGGGCGTCGTCGTTCGTGGCGATGAGGCCGCCGTCGCCGCAAGCCCCCAGGTTCTTGGAGGGAAAAAAGGAGTAGGCGCCCAAGTCGCCGATGCTGCCCGTGTGCCTACCGCCCCAGCGCGCCCCGAACGATTGCGCGCAGTCCTCGATGACTTTGAGGCCGTGCGCCTCGGCGACGGCCATGACCTCGTCCATCGCGCAGGGGCGGCCGTAGAGGTGGACGGGCATGATCGCCCTGGTCTTCGCGGTAATCGCCGCCTCGATTCCATCCGGGTCGAGGTTGAAGCTCCCCTCGTCGATATCGACGAAGACCGGCCTGGCGCCGACGGTACTGATCGACTCGGCGGTGGCGAAAAAGCTGAAGGGGGTGGTGATCACCTCGTCGCCCTCAGCGACGCCCAGGGCGCGCAGGCCGATGACCAGCGCGTCGGTGCCGGAGTTGACGCCGACGGCGTGCTTGACCCCCAGATACTCGGCCGCCTCGTCCTCGAAGCGCGTAACCTCCGGCCCCATGATGAACTGACCCGAGCGGAGCACGCCCTGGATGGCCCCGTTGAGCTCGTCCCAGAGCCCTTCGATTTCAGGCGAGAGGTCCAAGATGGGAACGGGCTTGTCGCTGGTCCCGTTCATGCTAGCCTCCGAACGTCCGTGTCGCTCAGCTTCTGGTAGCGCTGCCCCTGGCTGTCGCTGGCGGTGTCGCCCTGGCTGAAGTCGAGGGGGTCGCCGTAGGCGCTCATCCAGCCGGTGATTGTGGCGGGCACCCCGGCCACCACGGCGTAGGCGGGCACGTCTTTGGTCACCACCGCGCCGGCCGCCACAAAGGCGTTTTCAAACAGGGTCACGCCGCAGACGATGGTGGCGTTGGCGCCGATGCTGGCGCCCCTTTTGACCAGGGTCTTGGCGTAGTCCTGGTTGCGCGGGAACTCGCTGCGGGGCGTGCGCACGTTGGTAAAGACCATGCTGGGGCCGCAGAAGACGTAATCCTCGAGCACCACGCCCTGGTAGAGCGAGACGTTGTTCTGGACCTTGCAGCCTCGGCCGATGGTCACGCCCTTGGCCACCATGACGTTCTGGCCGAGCGAGCAGCCCTCGCCGATCTCGGCGCCGGCCATCACGTGGCAGAAGTGCCAGATCTTGCTGCCCTTGCCGACCTTGGCGCCCTCGCCTATGTAGGCCGATTCGTGGATGTAGGCCGACTCGTGAATAAAGGGCTCCTTCCGGCTCATAAGGCGTTCTCGAGCGGCAGGGTGACCGGCGCGCCGTTCATGACCAGCGAGCGCTGCGCCGCTTGCAAGACGCTGAGGACGCGCAGGCCGCTGCGGCCGTCGGTCGTCGGCGGGCGGCGCGTGGCCAGCGCCTCCAAAAAGGCCTGGCACTCGAGGCGCAGCGGTTCGTCGGCGGCGTAGCTCACCGCTTGGCCGTCGCCCTTGATGGGCACGGGCTGGCCCGCGCTGATCTCGACGCGCTGGTCGTAGAGCAGCAGCGCCTTGTTGACGTCGTCGAAGCTGGCCATCTTGCGGTCGCCGACGACCACCAGGCGCTGCTCCTTGAAGGGATGCAGCCACGACACGTAGATGTGGGCGCGCACGCCGTTGTCGAAGAGCAGATGGCTGACGGTGACGTCGGCGATGTTGGGCTGCACGTAGGACCCGCCACAGGCGATCACCCCGAAGGGCAGGCTGTCCATGAGGCGCAAGATGACGGCGATGTCGTGGGGGGCGAAGCTCCAGAGGATGTTCTCCTCGCGGCGGATCTTGCCCAGGCTGAGCCGGTTGGAGTAGATGTAGCGGATCTTGCCCAGCTCGCCGCGCCGCACCAGCGCCAGGAGCGCGACGACGGCGGGATGATACTCCAAGACGTGGCCGACCATGAGGATGCGCCCCCTCGCCTCGGCGAGGTGCACGAGCCGCGCCCCCTCGGCGTAGGTGAGCGCCAGCGGCTTCTCGACGAAGACGTCCTTGCCGGCCTCGAGCGCGCGTTTGGCGAGCTGGTAGTGCGTCTCGGCCGGCGTGGCGATGACGACGCCCGCGGCGTCCAGGCCGAGCACCGCCTCGACGCTGTCTACCACCTCGGCCCCGGGCGCCAGGCTTCTGGCGGTCTCGCGTCCGGCGGGCGTAGCGTCGCAGACGGCCTCGAGCGCCCCTAGCTGCTCGAAGTTGCGGACCAGGTTCTTGCCCCAGTAGCCGCAGCCGATCACCGCGACCCTCATGGCAGCGACTTTCATAGTAACGTCACCCTCATAGCAGCGTCACTTTGGGATTTGTAGCGTGCCGGTGTCTGCTGACGCCACGGGTATCCAAGACCGCACTCGCCTTGGCGATCACCCGGTCAAAATCGATGGCGCTATGGTCGGTTATGATGATGACGAGATCGACTTCCTCCAGCACCTCATCGCTCAAGTCCACCGAGGAGAAGCTCTGATCGGCGACCTTCATCTCGGGGACGTGAGGATCGTGATATAGAACGCTCGCCTTGTCCTCGAGCAGGTTCTCGATGACCCTGACGGCCGGCGACTCGCGCCAGTCGCCCAGGTCCTTTTTGTAGGCCGCGCCGATGACGAGCACGCGGGCGCGTGAGGGCGCCAGGCCGAGCTCGTTTAGGACGCGCCAGGCCTTGGTGCGCACGAACTCGGGCATGCGCCGGTTGATCTCGCCCGCCAGGGCGATAAAGCGGGTATTGAAGCCCACCTCTTTGGCCTTCCACTCGAGGTAGTGGGGGTCGATGGGGATGCAGTGGCCGCCCACGCCCGGCCCCGGATAGAAGGGCATGATGCCAAACGGCTTGGTGTTGGCGGCGTCCAGGACCTCCCAGACGTCTAGGTCCATGCGGTCGCAGAGCAGCGCCAGCTCGTTGACGAGCGCGATGTTGACGGCGCGGAAGGTGTTCTCGAAGACCTTGACCAGCTCGGCGGCCTTGGCGCTCGAGACCGGCACCACCCGGTCGATGGTCTGCCCGTAAAAGCTCACCGCCAGCTCGAGCGAGCTTGGGTCGGAGGCGCCGACCACCTTGCTGGTGTTCTTGGTGGTGTAGCGCTTGTTGCCGGGGTCGACGCGCTCGGGCGAGTGGGCAAGGTAGAAGCCCTTGCCCTGCTCGAGTCCGCTCAGGCCCTCCAGGATCGGCCGCATGAGCTCGTCGGTGGTGCCGGGATAGGTGGTGGACTCCAGGGTGACGAGCTGGCCGGGGCGCAGGCGCCGGGCGATGTCGCGGGTCACCGACTCGACGTAACTTAGGTCCGGGGTCAGGTTCCTGGTGAGCGGCGTGGGCACGCAGATAACCACGACGTCCATCTCCGCCACGGTCTCGAAGTCCGTGACGGCCGAGAGCCTGCCGCCATTGACCACCTGCTCGAGCTCCTCGTCCCTGACGTCGCCGATATAGCTCTCGGCGCGGCCTATGCGCTCGGCGCGCTTGGGGTTCTGCTCGACGCCGATCACCCTGAAGCCGACCTTGGCCTTCTCGACGGCGAAGGGCAGGCCGACGTAGCCGAGGCCGACCACGCCAACGATGGCGCTGTGGCTTTCGATCTTGTGTTTGAGTTCCGCCGCGTAGCCGGTGTGATGGGCGCTGATCATGATGTCACGGTTGTCTCCACACGGTTGTCTCCATAGGGGTGCTTGGTCGCACGAGGGCTCATGCTATCATTCGAGCCCGCTCGGAGGGCTGCCGTCAGCTTGCGGGAGGGGGCTCCCGCTGCAAGAGCTCGAGCAGGTAGCGGCCGTAGCTGTTCTTGCTGAGGGGCTCGGCCAGCCTTCTCAGCGCCGCGGCGTCGATCCAGCCCTGGCGGTAGGCGATCTCCTCTAAGCAGGCGACTTTGAGCCCCTGCCGGGCCTCGATGGTCTCGACGAAGTTCGCCGCCTGCAACAGGCTTTCGTGGGTACCGGTGTCGAGCCAGGCCATGCCCCGGCCCATCAGCTCGACCCTGAGCTTGCCCCGCTCGAGGTAAAGCCTGTTGACGTCGGTGATCTCGAGCTCGCCCCGGGCCGAGGGCGCAAGGCTCCTGGCGATGCTCACGACCTCGTTGTCGTAGAAGTAGAGGCCCGTCACCGCGTAGTGCGACTTGGGCCGCGCCGGTTTCTCCTCGATGCTGACCGCGCTGCCCTGTTCGTCGAATTCGATGACGCCGTAGCGCTCGGGGTCCCTCACGTAGTAGCCGAAGACGGTGGCGCCGTCAATGAGCGACGCGGCGCGCTGCAAGTTGCCGGTAAAGCCGTAGCCGTAAAAGACGTTGTCGCCGAGGATGAGGCAGACGGAGTCGGCACCGATAAAGCGCTCGCCGATCACAAAGGCCTGGGCCAGCCCTTCGGGCCGGGGCTGCTTGGCGTAGTGGAGGCTCAGCCCCCACTGCGCGCCGTCGCCCAGGAGCTCCTTAAAGCGCGGCAGGTCGTGCGGCGTGGAGATGACCAGGACCTCGCGGATGCCGGCGAGCATCAGGACCGACAGCGGGTAGTAGATCATCGGCTTGTCGTAGACGGGCAGGAGCTGCTTGCTGGTGACCCGGGTGGCGGGGTAGAGGCGGGTGCCCGAGCCGCCGGCCAAGACGATACCCCTCACGATGCGCCCCTCACGATGCGCTCCTCACGCCTCGGCCCTCACGCTCCGGCCGTGCCCAGGCGCTCCAAGCGGTAGTCGCCTTCTAAGATGCGGCCGTACCAGGCCTCGTTGTCCAAGTACCACCGCACCGTCTTGCGCAAGCCGCTCTCGAACGTCTCCTCGGGCCTCCAGCCGAGCTCGCGCGCGATCTTGCCGGTGTCGATGGCGTAGCGCAGGTCGTGACCGGGACGGTCCCGAACAAAACTGAGGAGCCCGCTGCGGTCACCGATCTCCGGGGCCGGGGAGAGCTCGTCGAGCAAGCCGCAGACGGTCCGGACGACCTCGAGGTTGGTCCTCTCGCTCCTCCCGCCGATGTTGTAGGTCTCGCCGACCTCGCCCCGCTCCAAGACGGCCATGAGCCCCTTGGCGTGGTCGTCGACGTAGAGCCAGTCGCGCACGTTCTCGCCCCGGCCGTAGACGGGGATGGGCTCGCCGGCCAGGGCCTTTAGGATGACGGTGGGGATGAGCTTCTCGGGAAACTGGCAGGGGCCGTAGTTGTTCGAGCAGTTCGTGACCAGGACGGGCAGCCCATAGGTGTCGTGCCAGGCTCTGGCGAGATGGTCCGCGGCGGCCTTGGAGGCCGAGTAGGGCGAGTGCGGGTCGTAGCGGCTGGTCTCGCTGAACAGGCCCTCGCGGCCGAGCGTGCCGTAGACCTCGTCGGTGGAGACGTGCAGAAAGCGAAAGGCCGCGCGCGCCTCGTCGCCGAGTCCCCGCCAGTAGCCCCGGGCGGCCTCCAGGAGGGTGTAGCTGCCGACGACGTTGGTCTCGATGAAGGCGGCGGGGCTGTCGATGGAGCGGTCGACGTGGGTCTCGGCCGCCAAGTGCACGACGGCGTCCGGCCGGTAGCGGGCGAAGACGCGCTCGAGGCCGCCCCGGTCGCAGATGTCGAGCCGCTCGAAATGGTGACGGGGATGACCTGAGACGGACTCGAGCGAATGAAGGTTGCCCGCGTAGGTCAGCTTGTCCACGTTGACGACGTGGCAGTCGCTGTGCGTTATGTCGCTGTGCGTTATGAGGTGGCGGACCAGGGCCGAGCCGATGAAGCCCGCGCCCCCGGTCACCAGAACGGTTCTATTCATGCTCACCCCGCTGGTTGATCTCGCGCATACTCGTTCCGGGTTTGGGAGCGGGTTTGGGAGGTGGTCTCGCCCTCGCGACCTGGGGTGGGACGGGTCCGGCCACGGCCTCGCGGAGAAAGGCGACGAGCGTCGCCAGCGAGGCGGCCACGAGGGAGGCGAGCACGGCGTTCAGCAGGGGCCTCGGGCCGACCGTGCTCTCGGGGACGGAGGCTTCGCTGAGGACGCGGGCGCTCAGCGGGGCGAGCTGGGTCACGTAGGCGATGCTGGGCTGCAACTGGACGACCGTCTGGTAGGCGGCGCGGGCGTTGTCGCGGTCGCGCAGAAGTGTGTCCTGGCGGCGCGCCGAGGCGGCGGCCTCGGTGCGGATGCCCGCGAGTTCGCCGTAGTAGCCCTCGAGCTGGTCTTGCAGGAGTGCTTGGCGCGCCTCGAGGCCGGCGAGCCGGGCCTGCAGCGACAGCCTCCGCGCCCTCAGGGCCTCGCTCTCGCCCGTTTCGTTTGGCAGGCTGCCGAGCTCTGCTCTGGTGGCGGCGATCTCCGCCTCGAGGTTGACCTGCGCCGCGCTCTGGCGCAAGGTCGCCTCCCCCAACTGCAAGGAGGTGGTGGGCGCTGACGCCTCGGGCAGGGTCACCAGGCCGAGCTCGGCCTCGGCGATGGCCGTGGTCAGGCGGGTGAGCCGGGCCTCGAGCAGGCCGAGGGCATTGTCCTGCTGAAACGTCTCCCAGGCGGCCTCGGCCTCGCCGAGGCGGGCGCGCAGCGCGGCGACCTCCTGGCCGGTGGCCTCGTCGACGGGCCCCAGGCCCGCCAGGAGTGAGTCGCGGATGGTGCTCAGGGTGCTTTCGGCCCAGGCATTGGTCAAGGCCGCGCTCAGCCCGGGGTCGGCATGCCTGACGTGATGGCTCATCGACAGCGGCGTGACCTGGTCGGGGCGCTGCGGGCCGAGCAGGCGCTCGAGCCGGCTGGCGCCGCGCAGCTCGCTCACGCTCATGGTCACGTCGGGCAGGCGCGCGAGCGCCCCCTCGAAGACCGGCCGGCTCAGGGCCAGGGTCTCGTAGGCTTCGAAGGTCACGGTGGCCGGTGGCAGAAAGATGATGCTCTCCTCGCCCTGGATGTTGAGCGGCGGTGGGGTGATGATGGTGGTGCTCTCGGCCTCGTAAAGGGGCTGCTGCCACGAGGTGTAGGCGTAGGCGAGGGCCGCCGCGACGGTGGCGAGCAGGAGAATCACCGGCAGGCCGCGTCGCAAGATGAGGTAGAGATCGCGCAGCGAAATCTCGTCGGAACCGGACTCCGCTGGGGGTGGGGTGGCTTGGCTAGAGTCTGTCACGCTGATATCGGCTCCAATGGGACCGCCGCCATAGTATAACCCCATGGTATAAGCTCATGTCGCATGAGCCATGCCGCTAAGCCTATGCCGCAGCCGAGGCGGTGTGTGGGCGAGGGAGCGGGTTTGACGGGGCTTAGCCCTCGCAACAAGAGCTAAGGACCAGGTGAACCGCCGGACCTTGCTTTAGGACGGTTATGGGGAAAACCTGATGCCGCTCGCTTTCATGACGGCGCGGAAGACGCTGTTGAAGACCAAAGGATTCTCTGCCCTGTAGGCGACCGTGCGCTCACCGGCCCGCCGCACACCCGGGACGTAGAGGCACTGGTCCGCTCGAGCCTGGTGATCGAAGTCGATCTCGACGGAGCAGCCCTCAAGAAGCCTAAAGAGCTTGGCCTTCGCCACCTGGCGCACCGCCTTCTGGGCGCCCTCGCGAATCAGCGTCTGCGCGCGCTCCGGGTGCAGGTGAATGGCGCTGAAGGTGGAGTAGCCTTCCTTGACCACCACCCCGACCACCTGCTCGCCGAGCAGGTCCTGCACTTGGGCTACGGCCTTGTCGTCACCCGTCACCAAGGTCACGGGCACGCCGAAGTGGCCGGCGATGGCGGCATTGATGCCGAATTCTCCCGTCGAGCGGCCACCCAAGCGCAGGTCGTTGACATAGCCCGTCCAGGTATGCGCGAGAGGTGCGCCGGGCGTGCCAGCTTTCGCGTGATAGCCGACAAAGAAAACGACCCCGACACCAGCTTCTTGAACGCCCTGCATCATGCCAAACGCTTTGTCGCTGCCGGTGATGAAGCGCACCGAAGGGTGAAGCTCTTCGGGGATGAGATTACGCATGCCGTTATGGGCTTCGTTGACGATCACCTCTTCGGCGCCGCCGGAGAGCGCACCCTCGACAGCAGCATTGACCTCTCGTGTGAGCCGAGCGCGCGCCCGCTCGTACTCCGCCGTGGAGGTGGCGTCGCCGCCATACTCGGGCGGCGTGACCTGCGTCCAGCTCGTCACCCCGCAAACCCCTTCCATATCAGCCGAAATGAGCACCTTCATGACAACCTCCTTGCTCTAACGCCCGCGGATGAGCCCGTCGCTCTCGAGCCGCTCGACGAGCGCCCGCAACTCCTCCTCGTCGACGCCGAGCCTGAGGGCGAGCTCGCCGGTGGCCGCCGAGGCATGAAGGGCCCGCAGCAGCTGAACGCCGGCGGGGCCGTAGCGGTTCGTGAAGGTCGAGTAGAGGTCGGTCATGGGGTTCAGGGCATCGTGGCCGCGCAGGGTGAGCCGGTAGGAGCGCTTTTCCCAGCCCGTCGGCTTGTCGGGCAGGGCGAGCGGCTCGCCTCCGACCAGGGCCTGGTAGAGTCGCGGTGGGCCGATCGTCTGCGCTTCGATGAGGAGATAGGGGCGGCCGCTCGCGTAAAAGAGGTAGCCGCGCTTACCTACCTCGATGCCCGTAAAGGTGCCGAGTTCGGGGGAGGCCGCCCCCAGCGCGCGCTCCTGCGCCAGACCGGAGAGGGCGGCGACGAGGGCAGGCTCGAGCCTGTGGAAGCCGAGCCGGCTCTCCGGGACGTCCGGCAGGACTTGGCGGTACATGCTCCGCAGTGCCTGCGCGCCGCTCGCGACGCGGTTCTCGCGGCCATAGGCGGCGGCCTGAAGCTGGCCCTTGTAGAGCAGGACGAGCCCCTCCTCTTCGCCTGCCCGGACGGTGAGCGCGCCGCTCAGCCCGCGCTCCTGGTAGCGCGCCAGCAGCGCTCGGAAGTCGAACAGCCCGGTCTCGAGCCGCGTCTCTTGGGCCAGGTCGGGCAGCGCCCGCAGGGCCGCGACGGGACTGCCCGGCGCCCGTGAGGGCAGCTGCGGCAGCGCGCCGCCCTCGGCCGTGAGCGGCCTGAAGCAGAGGTGGGTGCAGACCTGGTCGAGCGAGGCGAGCGGTGAGAGGCCGAACTCCGTCGCTATCCTTCCCCTCGCCAAGACGAGCAGGAGCGCGCCGCCCCGGCCTTCGAGGTAGAGCGTTCCCGAACAGCCCAGCTTGGCGAGCGCGACGACGACCTCCTCTCCCGTGCGCCCCTCGGGCTTGGCCGAGAAGCCACGCGCCGCGGCCGCGGCGGGGGCCGTCAAGGGACGCGCCTCAGCAGGCGCAGCGCCTGCTGCAAAAGCAGGCGGTCCTCGCTGAAGGTGAGCCTGCGCGCCGCCTCGGCCGCTTCGAAAAAGCCGCCTTCGGGAAAGAGCGCTTCCGGACAGGTCGGCGCCGCGTCGCCCGTCAGACAGAGAAACCAGAGGATCTCACGCCTTTCGCGGCGCCTGTTGAGGTAGCGCGTGGTCAAAAGGGCTGTTGGGTCAGGGCAGTGCGCGGTGACGCCCGCCTCCTCGGCGACCTCGCGCAGGGCGGCCTCGAGCGCCGTCTCGCCGGGGTCGATGTGGCCTTTGGGAAAGACCCAGGAGCCGTCCCTGTGGCGCAAGACGAGCACCTCTCCGCGCGCGTCGAAGACGAGCCCGCCCGCGCCCAGGACGGGGCGCTCGGCCTGAGCATCGGCCTGAGAAGGGGCCTGAGAAGGGGCGCTCACCGGCTCCCCCCCACGGCCCTGGCGCGGCGCGGGCTCAGCAGGCCGAGCCGCGCGGCCTCGTCAAGGCGCGAGGCGCCAAGCTCGCTGAGCTCCCGCTCGCCCCGGAGAGGGCCGGGCGGCAGCGGCAGTCCCGGCAGGGCCGCGCCCGAGAGCGAGGTGGGCGCCATCCTGCTCTCCTCCCCGTCCTCCTGACCTGCCTCGAAGACGCGGCAGCCAAAGCCCCAGAGTTCCAGAGCCGCGCAGGCCTCTTCCAGGAGGGCTTGGCCCGCCGCGTCCGCTCGCTTGAGCACGTAGAGGTAGTCGGCTCTAGCGTCGCGGGCGGCGTCCACCACCCGCTCGCTACTGTCGCCCTCGAGGTAGAGGAGCGGCGCGCCCAATTCGGCGTAATCCCGCGCCAGCGCCCGCACCGCCGGATAGTAGCCCGCCAGCCCGGTGAGGGGGTCGCGGCGGTCCATGACCACCAGAGGAAAGACCATCCGTGCCTCGCTCGCGGCGGCCAAGAGCGCGGCGTGACCGCTCAGCCTGAACTGTCCCAGATGCCAGACGAGCGCGCGCTCGCAGACGCGCTCACCCGGTTGATCGGCTCGCCCATTCATGGCGTCACTCTATCATAGCGTCCCTATCATAGCGTCCCTGACAGAGCCTCGGTCACGGCGTCGCTTCACATTTTTGGTCACGGTCCTTTTACAGGTATTTTTACCTGGGACTCTGATCAAGGCAGGGGCGAACGGCCGTTCGCCCCTGCTGGTTGTCGCTCGAGTGGGGCTTGCTTGGGTCAGGGTCGCTTCAGGTAGAAGTCGAAGCTGCCGCTGCCGCTCCGGGCGCGGACGAGCCAGAGGTACTCGCCGGCGCTGCCGGTATAGGAGATGTCCTCGTTGGAACCCGGGTTGCGCGAGCGGGCGACCACCTGCCAGCGTCCACTTGTCCGCTTGAACAAGATCAGGTCGAAGTCGGCGTCAGCGGGACCGCGAAGCCAGCCCTGATGGACCCCCGCCGTGCTCTGGTAGGAGCTGCCGGTGCCCCCGGAATAACGCGCCTGCTGCCCCTCTAGAAGCGTGCCCGAGTAGCTTTCGCAGTCGCTGCAGGGCTTGCTGCTGGCGCCAGGGCCCCAAGCGCTGTAGAGCAGCCGGTTCGGCGAGCCCGAGCCGATCCTGGTGAGCTTGCCGCTGCTGGCGGAGGAGGTGATATGGGCAAACACGGCTCCGGGCGTGGCCCTGGGGTTGGTCTCGAGGTAGAGCGCCACGGCGCCGGCGACGTGTGGGCTGGCCATCGAGGTGCCGCTCAGGGTGGCCGTCCTGGTATTGCTCCCGCGCCAGGCCGAGGTGATGTCCACGCCCGGGGCGAAGACATCGACGCAACTGCCGAAGTTCGAAAAGGAGGCGCGGCGGTCGTTCCGGGCGCTGGCGCCCACGGTCAGAGCCTCGCCCACCCGCGCCGGCGAGTCCAAACAGGCGCTGCCGTTGCTGTTGCCCGCCGCCACGACGTAGTGAATCCCGGCCTTGACGGAGTTGCGGATTGCCTTGTCGAGCGAGACCGAGGCGCTGCCGCCCAGGCTCATATTGGCTACCGCGGGCTTGACGTGGTTCTTGGTGACCCAGTCGATCCCCGCGATCACGCCCGAGAGGCTGCCGGAGCCGTAGCAGTCGAGCACCCTGACGGCAAAGAGCTTGACCTCCTTGGCGACGCCGTAGCGCTGGCCGCCGACGGTGCCCGCGACGTGGGTGCCGTGACCGTCACAGTCGTCGCTGCCGTAGCCGTCGCCGATCGCGGTGACGCCGCCGACGACCCGGCCGCCGAAGTCGCGGTGGCTGGCGCGGATGCCGGTATCGATGATGTAGGCGGTCACGCCTCGACCCGTGGCGCTGTAGCTGTAGCTGGCACTGAGGGGCAGGTCGCGCTGGTCGATGCGGTCGAGGCCCCAGGGGGAGTTCGTCTGGGTCTGGCTCGAGGCGAGGCTGATCACGCGGTCCTGCTCGACGTAGGCGATTCTGGGATCGGCTTGGAGGCTTGCGAGTTCGCCCTCCGCCAAGCCGGCCACGAAGCCGTTGATGATCTGGAGCGGCTGTTGCGCTTGAACCTGAAGCTCAGCGGCTATGGAAGCCACCGACAACTCGAAGTCTTGCTCGCCGAGGCTCTCGATCTCGCCTGCTAAGACCACGATGTACTGTCCGGGTATGAGCGCTTCTGCGCCCGCGGGCGCGGGCGGCGCGGCGGTGTTGCTGCAGGCGCTGAAGAAGAGAACGGCAAGAATGGCCGCAACAACACTGGAATGAAACTTACGCACGACTTCCTCCAAGATCCCTGATCCCCACCCTGTGGCTGCGCCTCATGGTCCAGCCGGCATGCTCTCCGAGGTAGCCGGGCCAAGGTAGCCGGATCGGCGGCGGTGGAGGGCCCCTTCAACTGGTGCACATCGAGCGGCAGCCGCCTTGCGGTTACCGAGCCCGGCCGGCGTCTGTGGCCTCGAGCTCACCTCGCAGCCTGGTGCGAAGATAGTGTCAAGTATTAGAGCCGTGCATTCGCCGCGTAGTGCTTCAAGTCACTTTTGCCGTTGAGCTTGTCTTCATGTGTGAGCTTGATTTGAAGGGCGTGCATGCGTAAGTCCTATCATGTCTAAGTCCTATGCAGCGAGAGCTCAATAGCCGCTCAGTAAACCTCGAGACTTGGCAATTTTGTTCGCAATGTGAAAAGTTCCCAGACCAAGCACGAAATACAACATTCCGTTCGCAAGCGCTATTCCAAAGTAGGCTAAATCAAACAGTTCCCCCCTCGCCATCTGGGCCCTCAGCATGGCGGCACCAGGTGCCATAGGAATCAAAAAACCTGCCACCTTAACCACGCCTCCCCAAGCTTCAATGGGGGTCATGATAAAGAAGATAATGACAAACTGCGACAAACTCAGAAGTTGCCCTACACGTTTAAATAAGGCTCTCCTCAGATTACCGGGACACTCGATAAATTGACCTCAATAACTAGGGTTCGCCAAGTGACTTATCGGGCCTGAAGCATCGCACCGCTAGACACCTCTTACCTCGATTGCTTGACGGCCGGA
>JALZLY010000082.1 GCA_030858465.1 Deinococcota bacterium | reverse complement strand
GGTTTCGTTTGCTCGTTAAAGATATAGCGAACACATGAACCGAATATGAAGTTTCGTTTGCCCGCTGTCTCAGCGTGAAGCACAATCCCCGGTACAGCGAAAAGGCCATACCGCCTCATCGGATGTTCCATGACAATTTGAGCCTTAAGTCCAAGTTTGAAGGGTGGGCAAAGCCTATGGTGAGGTATGAGCAGGAAAGACTATTACCTCGCTTTGCTGGAGCATATCCCTGCTGAGGAGGCGCTCTGCCAAAATACACAAGCAGAAGGGGGAATATAAGATATCCTCCGCACGCGCTTCGGAGCCGCTCACGGCTGGACGCATTGACCGGCGCCGCTAGGGCGTCAGGAGAAAGCGCAAGGCGCCAGGCAGGCGGCGGGCCCAGGCAAGCTCGTGGTGCTGCGCGCCCTCCTCCTCGACGTAGCGAAGCTGCTCTCTACGGAAGCCCCGCTGACGCAGCAGGTCATGCATGTAGCGCACCTCGGCGACGTGGCGGCGCGACTTGCCGCGGGCCTGCATCCTGGCCCTCAGGCCGGCCTGGTGGGGCCCGTACTCGTCCGTGCCCACATCCAAGTAGAGCTTGCCCCTCAGCCGGGGCGCCTCGCGGACAAAGGAAAAGATGGCCTTGTCGGCGAACCAGAAGGCGGGGCTCATGGCGCCCGCGAAGCCGAAGTATTCCGGGTGGCGAAAAAAGGCGTAGAGGCTGATCAGGCCACCCATCGACGAGCCCAGGATGCCGGTGTGGCGCCGCCTGGGCAGGGTGCGAAACTCGCGGTCGACGAGCGGCTTGACGGTGCCGACGACGAAGCGCAAGTAGGCCTCGCCCTTGCCGCCGCCGTGGGCCGGATCGGCGAAGGGGCTGTACTCGCTCAGGCGCTCGGCGCCGCCATTGGGGATGCCCACGGCGATGGCCTCTAGGCCCTCATGGCTGAGCGCCTCCAGGGTCTCGTCGACGCCCCACTCACCCGAGAAGCTGGCGGCGCTGTCGAAGAGGTTCTGCCCGTCTTGCATGTAGATGACCGGGTAGCGCTTGTAACCTTCGGCGTAAGAGGGGGGAAGGTAGACGAAGAGGTCGCGGCGGCTGCGCAGCCGCGGGCTGTAGACGCCCTCCAACACCTTGAGCGTCCCCACCACGTTGGGCTGAGCAGACCCCGCCACCCCCGTATAGTCCCGCACGCTGATCACATGATTTGCCTCTCCAAGGGCGCTGCCGCTCTAAGGGCGCTGCCGTTTCCAAAGGCGCTGCCGGTCCATAAACCTTCTTCGGGCACCTTGCTGTGCTTATGGTAGTATGACGCTGATTTCAGAATCATGACCGCGCCCGCATCCTACCGCGGCCAAAGCGAGTGCTGCCGCCCATGTGAGACAGGTGAGACAGAAGGTGATGACGCCAAAGCCACAGGCCCGGTGCAGCAGTTGCCGGAGGTCCAATGAACCGTGAATACCACCGCTGGCACAGCCCCTCACTGGGCCGCGACATGGAGCTGCTCGTCTTTGGTCACGCGGGCGCCCGGGTACTCGTCTTTCCCACCTCGCAGGGGCGCTTTTTCGAGTGGGAGGGCATGGGCATGGTGGGCGCCCTGAGCGAGCACTTGGAGCGCGGCTGGATTCAGCTCTACTGCGTGGACTCGGTGGACAGCGAGAGCTGGTACGCCCGCTGGAAGTGGCCGGGTGATCGGGCTTGGCGCCAGGTGGAGTACGAGCACTACCTCTTGCGCGAGGTCTTGCCGCTGTCGGCCCGGAAAAACGGCAATCCTTTTCTCATCACCACCGGCGCCAGCTTCGGCGCCTACCACGCCGCCAACCTCGCCTTCCGCCACGCTCATCTGGTGAACCGGCTGATCGGCCTCTCGGGCATCTACGACATCAGGCGCTGGGCGGACGGCCACTACGACGACAACGTCTACTTCAACAACCCGCCGGACTACCTGGCGAACGAGCGCGACCCCGGCCGGCTCGCGGCCATGAGGCGCCAGGACATCATCCTGGTGACCGGCGAGGATGATTCCCACCGGCACCAAAACGAGCAGCTGTCGAGCCTGCTCTGGAGCAAGGGCGTCGGCAACGCCCTGCGCCTCTGGGACGGCTGGAGCCACGACTGGCCCTACTGGCAGAAGATGATCCGCCACTACATCGGCGGTTCGGACTAGCGCAGCAGGCGCCCCACGCCACTCGCGGCGCGAGCCTCACAGGTCGGGTATGGTAAGGGCGTTCCCCGCCGTAAACGCGGCGTCGGGAGGACGATAGGGCGAGGGGCGAGGCGGGAGCAAACTCTAGCACGCCGGCGTGGCCACACACGCGGACCTACTCTGGTGGACCCACTCTGGAGGAGAAGATGAGCGAGAAGCGCAAGAAGGCGAGCAAGAAAGAGCCCCTCAAGGTCGGCCTCATCGTCGGGCGGGAGTGGTCCTGGCCGCCCGCCTTTATCGAGGAGGTGAACGGCCGCGGCGAGGGCGTGATCGCCGAGTACGTCAAGCTGGGCGGCGTGAGCATGGACGAAGAGGTCCCTTACGCGGTCATCATCGACCGCATCTCGCACGAGGTGCCCTTCTACCGCAGTTATCTCAAGCACGCCGCGCTCGAGGGCGTCACCGTCATCAACAACCCCTTCATGTGGACCGCCGACGACAAGTTCTTCGGCGCCTCCCTGATCACCAGGCTTGGCGTCGCCTCCCCCAAGACGGTCGCCCTGCCCAACCGCGACTACGTGCCCGGCATCGTCCACAACGAGAGCCTGCGCAACCTGCGCTACCCCCTCAACTGGGACGGCATCCTGGCCTACGTCGGCCTGCCCTGCATCTTGAAGGACGCCCACGGCGGCGGCTGGAAGGACGTCTACGTCTGCCGCAGCGGGGACGAGCTCATCCACTACTACAACCACTCGGGGCTCTTGACCATGATCGTCCAGGAGTTTATCGAGTGGGACCACTTCGTGCGCTGCCTCTGCCTCGGCCAGGAGCACATCTTGCCGATGAAGTACGACCCGGGAGAGCGCAAGTACCACGTCGAGCACGAGCACATGAGCCCCGAGCTGGGCAAGCGGGTGGTGGCGGACTCGCGCCGAATCGTCCGCGCGCTCGGCTACGACATGAACAGCATGGAGTGGGCGGTCAAGGACGGCGTGCCCTACGCGATTGACTTCATGAACCCCGCGCCGGACATGGACGTCTACTCGCTGACGCCGAGCTACTTCGAGTGGGCGGTCAAGGGCATGGCCGATCTGGCTATCCGGCGGGCCAAGCAGCCCAAGCCGCAGCTCGCGGCGCTGGGCTGGGCCGCGCTCTTCAAGAGCCCGCCGGGGCCCAAGGAGTCCAAAGGGCGCAAGAAAAAGATGCTAGGGTCACTAGACCCGCCCTAGTCCGTACCTGCACTAGCAGGGGTCCTAGTGGACCTGGACGTGGGCGCATAAGGAGTGAGCCATGCTCCAAGAAGCGATCGACAGCTATCACGACTTGCTCACGGGCGAGCTGGCGCAGGCGTCCCACGCCCAGCTCGAGGAGCAGATGAAGCGGCACAACCTCTACTTCGGCAGCAGGCCGCTGTGCAGCGTGCTCCGGCCGCGCTTTTTGACCCCCGAGCAGTACAGGTTCTTGCAGGCGCGGGTCAAGGTCCTCCTCTGCGCCTTTGACAAGAGCTATCAGGCGGCCATGGCGGACCGGAGCTTTCGCGAGCAGTACGCCCTCTTCGACTGGGAAGAGGAGCTGATCGCCTTTGACCCCGGCTTCAAGGACCCCAGTCCGGTGTCGCGCTTGGACGCCTTTTTCGTCCACGACCGGGGCGGGCTGCGCTTTACCGAGTACAATGCCGAGACGCCCGCCGCGGCGGCCTACAACGACGTGCTGGCGGCGGCCTTTTTGGGCCTGCCGGTGATGCGCGCCTTTTTGCGCCACTTCGAGGTGCGCCCGCAGCCCGCCCGCCATAACGTCATGCACGCGCTTTTGGACGCCTACCAGCAGTGGTCGGGGCGGCGCGACAAGCCCAAGGTCGCCATCCTCGACTGGCGTGAGGTGCCCACCTACAGCGAGTTCGAGATCACCGCCGAGTACCTCTCCTCGCAGGGCTTGGACTGCCTCATCAGCGACCCGCGCGAGGTGGAGTACCGGGGCGGCAGGCTCTACGCCGAGGACAAGCCCGTCGACCTCCTCTACAAGCGCGTCCTGATCAGCGAGCTCATCGAGCGCGGCGGCATGGACCACCCGGTGGTGCAGGCCGTGAGGGACCGGGCGGTGTGCATGGTCAACCCCTTTCGCTGCAAGATCCTCCACAAAAAGGCCAGTCTGGCGGTCCTTCACGACGAGCGCAACGCCCATCTCTTCAGCGCGAGCGAGCGGGAGGCCATCCTCGCCCACATCCCCTGGACCCGGCGCGTCGAGGAGCGGCGCAGCACCTTTCACGGCACGGACATCGACCTCGTCCCCTTCCTGCTGGGGCGCAAGGACGAGCTGGTCCTAAAACCCAACGACGAGTACGGCGGCGCGGGCATCGTCCTCGGTTGGGAGGCCAGCGCCGAGGAGTGGGAGGCCGCCATCAGGGCCGCGCTCGCCGAGCCCTTCGTCGTCCAGGAGCGCATTACCCTGCCGACGGAAGTTTACCCGAGCCTGATCGGCGGCGAGCTCCGCTTCGAGGAGCGGATCGTCGACACCGCCCCCTTCATCTTCAACGGCGACTACATGGACGGCTGTTTGACCCGGCTCTCCACCGAGTCCTTGGTCAACGTGACCGCCGGGGGCGGCTCGAGCCTCGCCACCCTGGTGGTCGAGCGGCGCTAGCGGGCGCCCAGCCCTCGGCAAGTCTTTGACTGACGGCTATAGCTGACGGCTGCTAGCCAAAGACATCCTCGAGACGCCCCAGGAAAGGAGCACGAGATGAAGCCCCCCTCGCTCAACATCGGCATCGAGGAAGAGTACCAGATTATCGATCCGGAAACGCGCGAGCTCAGGTCCTACATCACCCAGATTCTAAAAGAGGACGCCGTTGAGCTGCGCGAGCTGTCGATCAAGCCCGAGTTGCACCAGTCCATCGTCGAGGTGGGCAGCGAGGTCTGCAACACGCCCGGGGACGTGCGCGATGAACTCGTTCGGTTGCGGCGCGGGGTGATGAAGCTGGCGGCCAAGAGCAAGCTCAAGATCGTCGCCGCGGGCACCCACCCCTTCTCGTCATGGCTCACCCAGGAGATCACCCCGCTCGAGCGCTACCTGGGCGTCAAAGAGGACATGCAGGACCTGGCCCAGCAGCTGCTCATCTTCGGCACCCACATCCACATCGGCATCGAAGACCGCGAGTTCCTGATCGACGCCCTGAACGTGTCGCGCTACTTCATCCCCCATCTGCTCTGCCTGACCTCCTCCTCGCCCTTTTGGATGGGCCGCAACACCGGCTTAAAGAGCTATCGCAGCGTGGTCTTTCGCAACTTTCCCCGCACCGGCATCCCCCGCATCATTCCGTCCTGGGGCGACTACGTCTACCTTCAGGACAAGCTGGTGCGCACGGGCTGCATCCCCGACGGCTCGAAGATCTGGTGGGACGTGCGCCCGCACCACGTCTACCCGACCTTGGAGTTTCGCTTTCTGGACGTCTGCACCCGTGTCGACGAGGCGGTCTGCGTGGCCGCGCTGCTGCAGGCGATTATCGCCAAGCTCTGGCGTCTGCGCCGCGACAACCTGACCTTCAGGGTCTACCCCGGCGACCTTATCGAGGAGAACAAGTGGCGCGCGGTGCGCTTCGGCCTGGGCGGCAAGCTGGTCGACTTCGGCAAAAACCAGGAACTGCCCGCGGGCGAGCTGGTCCGCGAACTGCTCGAGTGGTTTATCGGCGATGTGGTCGACGAGCTCGGCAGCCGCCAGGAGGTCGAGTACGCCTACAAGATCTTAGAGGAGGGCTCGAGCGCCGACCGTCAGCTCAGGGTCTACGAAGCAACAAACGACTTCAGCGCAGTAGTCGATCACCTCATCGCCGAGACCGAGGAGGGGGTGATGACCTGAAAGAGGCGCAACCTTTCGCGACCTTCTCGGTGTGGCAAGTTTGTGGGAGGTTGCCGTCAAGCTCAGCACCGGCAAGCTGAGACTCGAGCTGTCCTTTCTGGAGCAGGCCACTCATTGACGGTCCGAAAGCAGCCTCCGTATAATCGCCTGACCGTGAGCGCGCCCCTTAAAACCCTCAACACCGCAGCAAGAGAGGACTTCACGCGCAGGCTCGGCGGCGTCTTCGAGAGCTCGCCCTGGGTGGCCGCGGGGGCGTGGGAACGGCGTCCCTTCACCACGGTAGACGAACTCCACGCTGCAATGGTCGAGGTCGTCCGGGAGGCGGGTAGCGACAGGCAGTTGGCGCTCATCCGCGCCCACCCCGACCTAGCCGGCAGGGCGGCACTGGCAGGCGAGCTCACCGAGAGTTCGAAACGGGAGCAGGCGGGCGCGGGTTTGGACCGCCTGAGCCAAGGGGAGTACGCGCGCTTTCAAGGGCTCAACGAGGCTTACCAGGAGAGGTTCGGCTTCCCCTTCGTCAGCGCCGTCAAAGGGCATAGCAAAGAGAGCATCCTGGCGGCCTTCGAGGAGCGCCTGATGAACGACGCCGAGGCCGAGAGGGCGCGCGCCCTCTTGGAGATCGCCAAGATCGCCCGCTTCCGCCTCATGGCCCTGACAGGAGAATAAGCATGATCCGCGCGACCCATTACGGCAAGAGCAACGTCGCCCTCTACCGCAGCTACGCCAAGCCGCTAAGGGGCCTCACCCCGGTCCCCGAGTCCGCCTTTGGGGGCCGCGAGAACATCCTCTTCGCCGCCGACGTGGACGTGAGGGTCTACGGCGACAACTTCAAACCCGCCTACACCGCGGGCGACAACACCATGGTCGTCGCCACCGACAGCATGAAGAACTTCGTCCTCAAAGGCGCGCTCGACTACGAGGGGGCGACACAGGAAGGCTTTTTGGACTTTCTCGGCAGGCGCTTTTTGGAGACCTACCCGCAGATGGAAGCGCTCAGGCTCCAGGGCAAGGAGCTTCCCTTCGAAGCGGCGACCGTGCCCGGTGAGGGAGGCTTTACCCGCAGCGAAAGGCTCTTCAGCCCGAGCGGGGGCGACTGCGGCTTCGCCGAGCTCGAGTTCAGCCGCCATGACGGGGGCGTCAGGGTGACTGGTCACCGCTGCGGCCGTCTGGGCCTGAAGCTCGTCAAGGTGAGCGGCTCCTCCTTTGCCGGTTTCTTCCGCGACGCCCACACCACCCTGCCCGAGCGCGTCGACCGGCCGCTCTACATCTTTTTGGACGTCTACTGGCGCTACGACAAGGTAGGCGACCTCATAGCCGAGGACCACAGCCTTTACGTCGCCGCCGAGCAGGTCCGCGACGTGGTCGGGGCCGTCTTTCACGACTTCGTCAGCATGTCGATCCAGCACCTCCTGCATGAGATGGGCGGGCGCATCCTGAGCCGCTTCCCGCAGCTTGCCGAGGTCTCCTTCGAGGCGCAGAACAGGCTCTGGGACACCGCCTTCGTCGCCGAAGAGGACGAGGGGCGCAAGGTCTACCGGGACCCCCATCCCCCCTACGGCCAGATCGCCCTCACCATGACGCAAGGAGAGCAGGATGGCTAAGGCTCAACTCTCCAGCTTCACCACCCCCCTCGCCAAGGGGGGCAGGGGGGATCGACGCGCTCGAGCCACCGAACCATCGAGCCGGAGTACGCCGTGGGCCGCCTGAGCACCCACGTCCTCGACACCGCCCGTGGCCGCCCGGCCGCCGGCCTCGAGGTCGAACTGTGGCGCTTGGGCGGCGAGCGCAAGCTCCTCACGACGGTCACCACCAACGCCGACGGGCGCACCGATGTGCCGCTCCTCGAGGGGAGCGCGCTCGAGCCCGGCGTCTACGAGCTCGTCTTTCGGGTGGGCGCTTATCTCGAGCGCGCGGGCCTCTCGCTGCCCGAGCCCAAGTTCTTGGACGAGGTGCCCGTGCGCTTCGGCGTCGCCGACGCCGGCCACAACTACCACGTGCCGCTGCTCTTAGCGCCCTGGGGCTACAGCACCTACCGGGGCAGCTAGTGGAGGAGCCCGTAGACCTCGGTGCCGAGCCCCTCGCCCGCGAGGTCATGAGCCGCTGCGAGGTGCTCGCCGGCTTCAGCGAAGAGGAGGGCAGGCTGACCCGCACCTTTCTCTCCGCACCGATGCAGACCGTCCGCTACGCCGTCGAGCGGTGGATGGAAGAGGCGGAAATGCTGGTCATGACCGACGAGGTCGGCAACCTGCGCGGGCGCTACGCCGGCCTGAGCGAGGGCGCGCCGGTCCTCATCATCGGCTCGCACTTAGACACCGTCAGAGACGCGGGCAAGTACGACGGCGTCCTGGGCGTACTCCTGGGCGTCGCCGCGGTGCAGCGCCTGCAAGTGACCGGCCGCCGCCTGCCCTTCGCCGTCGAGGTGGTGGGCTTCGCCGACGAGGAGGGGCTGCGTTTCGGCGCGCCCTTCCTGGGCAGCCTGGCCTATACGGGCGGCTTCACCCCCGAGCTGCTGGCGCGCGAGGACGGGGGCGGCGTGAGCCTGGCGGAGGCCATCGAAGGCTTCAGCGGTGAGAGCGAAAGGCTGCTCGAGAAGCGCTTCAACGGTGGTCATATCCTCGGCTACCTCGAGGTCCACATCGAGCAGGGGCCGGTCCTCGACAGCCTGGGTAAGCCTGTGGCCGTGGTGGACGCGGTTGCCGGCCAGAGCCGGGCGCGGCTCGAGCTCGGCGGCCGGGCGGGGCACGCCGGCACGGTGCCGATGAC